>DBOI01000053.1:0-9463 GCA_002299245.1 Hydrogenovibrio sp. UBA650 | reverse complement strand
TGGCGAAACCTGAGCCAAAACCTGCCCCAGCAGCTCCGGCTCCAATGGCCCCTGCAAAGTTCATCGGTTATTTTGACTTTGATATCGCCGACTTAAAATCATCTGATGTTCCTGATCTGAATGCTTTTGCTGATTACCTAAACAAGGTTTCTGATAGCAAAGTATCAATCACTGCACACACAGACAGCATGGGTTCAGAAGCTTATAACCAAGCTCTTTCTGAGAAACGTGCTCAAGACGTTGCTGACTACCTAGCAGGAAAAGGTATCTCGACAGATCGTATGATGGTTAGCGGAATGGGTGAATCAGCTCCAGTTGCTGATAACTCAACTCGTGATGGTCGTGCACAGAACCGTCGCGTTGAAGTAGAAATAGTTAAGTAATTATCTACAGGTAGCATATCTAAAGTTAACTCGCAATCAAGCGAGTTGACTAGATATGCTTTTAACCACTGTTAGTATTCAATATTGAATTACTAACTTTGAAAACACATCAATTCTAACCCTCTCTATCTTTGTATAAAAAGGTCATATCGTTCAATCTTCTAAGACCGACCTTAATTCATACCTCCAATTAATTAATTCTTAATGGCTGCGTTACAACCAATCATTTAGACTTTGCCAAAAAAACATTAAAATCATATTAATAAATAACAATTATCTGAAAAAAGATTTAACCTGAAAAACATTAAGAACCTGCTAATTAAACGATGAACAAGATGGAAAAAAATTATGGTTAGTTTAACAACTCCAGTATGTGACTTTGACAGAGCGGCCATCAACTTTGATCTTCCCGGTGTTGACGGAACCAACTGGACCTTAGAAAAAGCTCAAGGAGACAATGGCCTCTTGGTTATGTTTATTTGCAACCACTGCCCTTACGTTAAAGCAATCCATAAAAGGCTCGTGGAAGACACGCGAGTTTTGCGAGACGAATTTGGAATTAACAGCATCGCAATTATGTCTAATGACCCAAATGAGTATACTGAAGATTCATTCGAAAATATGAAGCTCATTTCCGATCATTGGCACTTTCCTTTTCCCTATGTAATGGATGAAACCCAACAAACAGCAAAAGCTTACGGTGCGGTATGTACCCCTGATTTTTTCGGATACAATTCCAGCCTCAAGCTACAATATCGTGGTCGACTCGACGCGTCACGTAAACAGGCTGCTCCGGAAGATGTACGCAGGGACCTACTGGAATCTATGAAACTGATTGCTAAAACCGGGCAAGGCCCTGTAGAGCAGATTCCATCTATGGGTTGCTCAATCAAATGGAAATAAGTTAATCTAGAGTCGATTTATAAAGCATGGTAGTTGTAACCGATTACTCTCGCCCTAAACCATGCTTCAACTCACATGAAAACGTAACAAAGTGGTTACGCGTTAAAAAAACGTAAAACAATTAAGAGATCATTATGCATAAACCACTTCATTTTCTAGTTGCGCCAGATAGTTTTAAGGGCTCACTGAGTGCTTCTCAATTTTGCACAATTGCAGAGCGAGAAATTAAAAACCAGCTCCCTGATGCCGAGGTCTACTCTTACCCTCTTTCCGATGGTGGAGAAGGCTTTGTAGACTGCTTTATTGATACCGGAGCAGCAGAAGCCAGATCTCTTTGGGTTTCAGGCCCTCTCGGTAAAAAAACCAAAGCTTATTTTGCATGGCAACCAGAAAAGCAGACCGCAATAATTGAAATGGCTCAAGCCTCCGGCCTGACTAAAATATCCAAGGAAGATCTCAACCCGCTTAATACCCATACCTATGGAACTGGGCAAATTATCCAAGAAGCAATTCAACTCGGTGCTAAAAAAATCATTCTTGGAGTCGGTGGTTCAGCCACCAATGATGGTGGCGCCGGAGCACTGATGGCACTCGGCGTTAAACTAAAAAATTTCAAAGGCCAGGACATTAATCTTGGTGGACAGGCTTTAAAGCAGCTTCATCACATTGATGAAGTTCCGCCCCACCTACTTGAAATCGATTGGCAGATTGCTTGTGATGTCACCAATCCCCTACTCGGCGAAGATGGAGCTACCGCTGTTTTTGGGCCACAGAAAGGTGGCAGGCCACAACAGCTTGACCTACTTGAGGAGGCGATGAAAAACTATAGCCAGATTATCTGCGAACATGCCAACAAAGATATTCACTCAGTTCCTGGAGCGGGAGCAGCCGGAGGAATGGCCGCCGGTTTTATGGCCGTTCTCAATGCAAAACTTACTCCGGGCTTTGACTTGATTGAAGACACTTTTCAACTAGACCAACTGATGAAACAGAAACCTTTCGACTATATTTTTACTGGCGAAGGACGTTTTGACAACCAAACACGCTTCGGTAAGCTGCCTTTAAGAGTCGCGCAACTTGGCAACAAATACGACATACCAACCATCGGCCTTTGTGGCAGTCTGCTTTGCCCAGTTGAAGAGCTTCCAGAATTCAAGTCTATCTTTAGTATTGTTAATCGAATCATGGATGAAAATGAAGCCATGATGAACGCTCCTCATTTTTTATCACAAACTTTTAAAACCTTAATACCATTGCTTAAATGAAGTCTATAGCTGTACATTCAGTCTATATTAAAATCCTCAATTTAAAGCGATGATCTCTTGAAAGCGGCCTGTAAAAATGTTCAAACATAATGATCTCAATCCAAGTTAAAATAGCCTGCTCAAAATCAACACAAAAACAATAATTTCATGAGTAACGCACAACTAATTCTGCTTGATAAACGCAAACAATCCCTCAAAGAGTACCTTGTCGCAGTCGCCGCATCTGATGGGCTCAACATAAAAGGGGTCGAAATTATGGCATCTCCTGCTAAGGGAGAAAAATCACTGCTAAATGCTAACGTGGTGATCCCTGCACTGGAACACCATGACTACAATCCTAAAAAACTAGTTGAAGCTAGCCTGACTAGATTGGAAATCAATGAGCAATCGCTTTCGATTGAGGAGTTTATTGAAAAATCATCTGAAGACCTGCAAGTGAGAGCCTCGTTGAAATCTTCGCTGCCAAAGATGAAAAAACGCTTACAAGATTTGATTAAAGAGTTCTGCGATTCAGAGGTAATTGACCTAATTAAAGAGCGTCGCAATGATGCACTGTTCAAGCTTAGAGAGCACTCGCAAGAACTCAAAAACAAGAACATCGTCTGTATCGATATAGAAGCGACTAATATTTCTACCGATCCTGAAGCGGATATTATTCAAGTCTCAGCCTGTGATGGTAATGGCAATGAGTTATTTAACCAGCTGATTGATCCTGGTTACGATATTCCAGAAAACGACAAACACAACATTACTACCGAAATGGTACAAGGTCAGCCAAGCTTAGCCAAAGCTTGGGATCAAATTCATGACACCTTGCACAAAGCGGATGTTGTTTTAGCCTACAGCACCGAAAGTGACTTTATGTATCTTGAAAAGAGTGCCGAGAAGAAGATGCTGCACTTTGAGCTTGATTACAACACATGGTTAGATGCAGCCGAACTTAGTAAAGACTTAATTGGTGCCATGCGCTGGCACAGTGAAAAAATGTACTGGTTTTTCAAAACCCCCAAATTAACTGATGCCTATGAGAGGGTGTTAAATAAACCTTTCCCAGGCGACGCTCATGACGCACTAGCCGATGCAATTGCTACGGTTGACCTCTTTAACGCTATGCTTGAAAAAGGCAACAAATCAGAGATCAAACCTAAGAAAGCCAAAAAGAAGCAAGAGAAGATCACTAACAACCCGTTTGCGGCACTGGCTCAACTTAAGTAAATCAGGAATTATTGATGACTAATATCACTTTTAAACAGCTAGAAAAAGCCAACTTAGGCGATCAATTTGACTGGGATGAACTTAAAAATCAGATTAAATTTGATAATAATGGGCTAATTCCAGCAATTGCTCAACAACATGACAGCAAAGAAGTTCTAATGATGGCGTGGATGAACGAGAAATCGCTGCAAGAAACGCTGGAAACAGGCCGAGTCTGCTACTGGTCAAGATCACGCCAGAACTATTGGCGAAAAGGCGAGGAGTCCGGTCAGATTCAACTACTAAAATCGTTGAGTTTTGACTGCGACGCCGATACGATACTAATGCAAGTTGATCAAACAGGTTCGGCTTGTCATACCGGAAGAAGAAGCTGTTTCTATACTGAGGTGAAAAACGGTGTTGCCAACATCACAACTGAACCAATGTTTGATCCTGATGAACTCTACAACAAATAAACTCTAGTAATATCAAGAGCCCATTGCAGTAAGTTATAGGCACCACTTTGCAACCATTGAGTCGAACAGATCACGATCAATTGGCTTGGCCATGAACTCATTCATGCCTGCCTGTAAACAGTTATTGCGATCCTCCATAACAACGTTTGCTGTTAGGGCGAGAATTGGGATCTGAGGTTCAATCTGCATTATTGCCTCCTCCTGGCGAATAATCCGGGTCGCTTCAAGACCGTCCATTATCGGCATCTGAATATCCATAAGGATAAGCTGGTACCTCTTAGGATTCATCCGCCAGAAATCGACTCCTTTCAGGCCGTTTTCAGTAATATCAACTTTCGCCCCCAATCTCTTTAAGAATGCCTCAATAACACTTTGGTTAATTTCATTATCCTCAACTATTAATACCGTTTTGCCCTGCAAAGGCTTTGCTTTATTATCCAATTTGAATGCAATATTTTTTTGAGGTAACTCAGTTCCAAACTCAGTATCTGCAGCTTTCAATGGCAGCCTTACCCAAAATTCACTACCTTCTTCGAGCTCTGACTTAACGCCTATTTCACCACCCATTAAATCGACTAACTGCTTACTGATTGCTAATCCTAGACCGGTTCCACCAAATTTTCTTGACGTTGAGTCATCAGCCTGAGTGAATGAGTCAAACAGCCTGTCCAATTGAGTAGTCTCAATACCAATTCCTGTGTCGATTACATGCAGATTTACGGTTTGAAGATGGCCTGTTGAATCAAACGATTGATTGACAATAAGCTCTATTTTCCCAGCCTCAGTAAACTTAATTGCATTACTGATAAGATTTAGTAACAACTGTTTTATACGGTTAGCATCGCCAATGAAATTAGTGTTGATATCAGAGGAGTAATCTAATTCCAATTCTAGACCTTTATCTTCGGCCTGCACTGACAAAAGATGCAAACACTCATTGACTAACTGGCAAAGGTCAAATGACTCATTGATAAGAGTGATATGCCCTTCATCAAGTTTGGCAAAATCCAAAACTTCATTAATAATTTGCAATAGAGTCTTACCACTCTGCTTGATCGCATTCAAATAACGTTCTTGCAGACTTGTAAGCTCTGTTTCCGACAACAGATCTGCCATGCCTAAGACACCATTCATAGGAGTGCGGATCTCATGACTAATCGTCGCAACAAAACGGCTTCGAGCTCGTGCCAAAGACTCGGCCTGTTCTTTAGCATCACTCAACTGTTTCTGAGTTCTAACTTGCAAAGTCACATCTCTGACGACCAGAATAAAAACCTCATCATCATTGATTTCGATTTTATTCATACTAATATCTACAGAGAGTTTTTTACCACTCATGGTTTCCAGCTTTAGAGTTCCCATTTCGGTAGAGCGATTAATAGAACCGGATTTTATGAAGCTCTTTCTGGATCTTTCAAATCTAACCAAACTTTCTTCATCTAAGAATTGGTTAAATGAATACTCCTCCAAATGAGCTTGGCTTAGATCCAAAAGCTTTTCTGCTGCAAAGTTCATCTTAAGCAAACAACCATCTAAATCAGTTACATAGATCGCTTCTGGTACCGATTGAATCAAGTCAATTGCATTTTTCTCTGCCATTTTTTGTGCATGAATAGAGGTAATGTAACCTCGCAGGCTTTCCGGGTTTCCAGATAGGTTATATTTAATATGAGTAAAATCGTAAATCCATTTGAATCCACCATTCTCTAGACTGTTAATTCGGTAAACCAATTCAACTTTGCGCTGCTTTTTTCTATATGCCTCAAGCAAATGCTGGCGAACTAAATCGATGTCTTCAGGATAAATCCAATCAAGGTAAGGCTGACCCAAAATATCATTCGATCGTTTACCTAACAGATCAAAGGCATTCGGCGAAGCGTAATTAATTAACATGCTTCGATCAGAGCTTTTTTCAAACAGAATTGTCGGGCCTGCGTTGAAAAGCTCATCATGCTCCGCATCCTTTTTAAGCTTTTCGCGTTCAATTTGGAACTGACGAGCCATAATGACTGTGATTCCAATTAAAACAAAGGCGATTAAGAAAATTGCGATGCTAGTTATCAGAATTTTATTTCGATAATTTTTCATAACCTTTTCATTTGGCAAGGCGCGAACTTGCCAAGGCACTCCTTTAACAGGCGAGAGTGCCAGAGTAGAAGTTGTATTCAGCTCATCTTTGGCAGCGTCTTCAATAAAGTCAAACTTAAGTTCCAGAGATTTGGTTCTATTCTTTTTTCCTAAGATTACACTGTAAGGTGGAGTCTGCTCACTGATAATCAACTCATACTCATTAATATTGAGACTGTTTATAAACTCCTCAATGGGTTCAAATGAGAACTTAACCCATAAACCAGCATAATCTTCAGCTACGACTATTGGAAAAAGCATATCAAAATGACTTTCTCCGGCGCTTGACTGGTGAGCTTCCACAGAAACAAATGAGGCGGGAAGACCAGCCATAGATTTCTCTATATAAGCTTTGGAGTTTGGGCCTATCCTTGATAAGTTATTTGCCTGAATAATTTGGCCATTGCGACCAATTACAGCAAACTCAGTACCCGTCGGAAAGAGAGAGCTAAACTCGGCCTTTAAGGCTGAAAAATTGTGGAGGTAGCCGCCACCTTCGGCAAGACTGACAATACTTTCCTGGTGGTGACGTACAACTGATTTCACCATCATTTGGCGCTTCTCAATATAGTCTGAAACAAAAGATGACAAGCTATTTACTGATAGCTCAGCAGACTGAGAAATACGCGCCTGGTTCTGATACGCCATAAATGAATTAAGCACCCATACCAGAAGAGCAAACGTCAACATACCCAGCCAAAACAGGAAAGGCAGCTTCAATCTTGCCGAGCTCGACAGTTTAATCTTATCTACCAAGGTTGGTTTGTTGGAGTTCATCAGACAGCCTAATTATCAAGGATCTAATAGTGAATAAAAATAACGCTACGTCATTGTACTCTGATTAACATTGAAATTAACAGGCCTCTTATTGTTACAACAAACTCAAGCCCTCACTTGGCGCTTAGCAAGATCGAAACAAAATAATAGAAAATAATAAAAACATGGCAAAAACCTTGCTAGATCAAGTGTTGTTCAAATAAGAACCTACTAAAAAAAAGAAATCATTCTTGTTGAGGACTTCGAGATGCGGAATAACCAACCTATAACTAATGAAGAATATGTCTAACTAATGAAGAATATGTCATAAGTGAGAATCAAACCTTAGTTTCTAAAACAGATCTGCAAGGCAATATACTTGAGTGTAATGATGCGTTTGAGCTAGCGAGTGGCTTCAGCCGCTCTGAATTAATCGGCCAGCCTCACAACTTAGTGAGACACCCGGATGTGCCAGAGGCAGTTTTTGCCGACATGTGGAAATCACTTAAAGATGGTTTTCCATGGACACAGATAGTTAAAAATCGTCGAGCCGATGGAGGCTTCTATTGGGTAAAAGCCAATGCCTCGCCTATTTTTGAAGGTGGCAAAATAAAAGGTTACATGTCAATTCGCAGCAAACCGAGCCAAAATGAAATTACCGCTGCCACTCAGGCCTACAAAGATATTTCCTCAGGTAGAGCTAAAATCAAAGATGCCCGTATTGTCTACGGTTCGGACTTTTTATCAATAACAAACTGGTACTCTCGTCTCAACCCACAATATCAGATCAGCCTACTGGTTGCGATTTTCTACCTTATCCCTTACAACATTTATGCCGAATTAACTGGCCACAGTCATCTGGAGGTTTTTTTGGTAACGACACTGGGACTGGTTCCTCCTTTTCTACTTGGCCTATCCAGACATAAAGCGGACCGAAAAAAGAGACAAATGCTACGCTCAATCGCCAGTGGAGAAGAGATTGATAACATCTGGTTCGACCCTAGAAGTTTTGACGGCAAGCTGCTGGCGACTATTAAATCATCATCACTGGCTGCAAAAGAGCGTTATGAAGAGAGCATGTATCAACTTGATGAAGCCAAAAAGCTACAGACCGCAATGGATCAAATAAATGCCAATGTAATGATTGCTGACTCCAACCAAAACATTATCTACATAAATGACACCTTCCATAAATTTATGCAAGATCGAGAGCAAAAGCTTCAACAAAGCATTCCAGATTTAAATGTAGAAAAGCTGCTTGAGACCAAACTGTCTATCTTTGAAGGTATTTCTGGATTTTCTTGTGACACAATCAAAAAGGCCAACGAGACAACAGAGTTTGAAATTGAAGCATCTGGATACCATTTCAACCTAACCTTAATTCCAATTGTAAATCGAGTCGGAACACGTACTTCGATTGTTCTTGAGTGGGAAGATACCACCTCTCAGGCTCAGCTAATTCAACAGGTAGGTGGGGTTGTTGATGCAGCAAAATCAGGCAATTTGCAAGACAGGATTGATTTAACTGGCTCTGAGGGCGTAGTCAAAGATCTTGGTGAAAAAATAAACGACTTACTAATTAATATTGAAGGTCCGATAAACGCAACTCTAGAACTTTCCAAAGCTTTATCATCAGGTGACTTGAGCTATCAAATTTCTGGTAATTACCAAGGTAGATTTCAAGAGTTACAAAATGGTTTGAACGAAGCCGTTGCCAAGCTTGGAGAGATGCTGGCTCAAACAAAAGTTACTGTGAAGAATGTCAGCGGTGGTTCGAGTCAAATCTACCAAGGCAGTGTTGCATTAAACGACCGCACCCAAAATCAAGCCGCTTCTCTTGAAGAGACCGCTGCAAGTATGGAACAGATGACGGCCACGGTTAAACAAAATGCCGACAATTCGCAACAGGCAGCCAAAGTAACTAAAGATTCGGCTGGCCTTGCACAAAACGGCGTCAGAGTAATGGAGAACGCCATCGCCTCTATGGAAAAAATCAGTGACTCGAGTGCAAAAATTAACGACATAATCGGCTTAATAGACAGCATTGCTTTCCAAACCAACTTACTTGCCCTAAATGCTGCAGTAGAGGCGGCAAGAGCCGGTGAACATGGCCGAGGATTTGCGGTTGTAGCCGGAGAAGTTAGAACTTTGGCACAAAAATCTGCCGATGCAGCAAAAGACATCCGAGACCTGATTGAAGACACGGTTAAACAGGTTTCTGAAGGTTCTGAACATGTAAAAGGTTCCGGCGAATCGCTAAATGAAATCGTCGATTCCATTACTAGTATCAACCAGATCATTGAAGAGATTGCCAATTCAAGCCAGGAACAGAGTGAGGGTATTACCCAAGTCAATTCTG
>DBOI01000155.1 GCA_002299245.1 Hydrogenovibrio sp. UBA650 | reverse complement strand
GAACACTATCCTGGGATGACTGAAAAGGCGTTGGAAAAAATACGTCTTGAAGCGCACAAAAGGTGGAAACTTGAATCAAGCTTGATTATCCATCGTATTGGCAAAATGTATCCAACTGATCAAATTGTTTTGGTGGCCGTCTCAAGTAGGCATAGAGAAAATGCTTTTTATGCTTCTCACTTCATTATGGATTACCTGAAAACTCATGCGCCTTTCTGGAAAAAAGAGACTCTTCCAGACGGAGAAGAACGTTGGGTAGACGCCAGAATTTCTGATAAAGAAGCAGAAAAACGCTGGGCTTCGTAATACTATTGAAAGCCTATCCAAAAAAAGAATCTGTTATTTCCCCATATGAAGGGATTTTTTTAATCAAAGAATTTTTAGATCAAAATGAAAACATTTGATGAAGCACTTTATTATCTGTTGAGTCAGGTAAACCCCACTCAAGAGACTGAACAAGTTTCTATCTCTGAAGCTTTCGGGCGAATATTAGCCGAACCTATCGTATCCCCCGTTAACGTTCCGCCGCATGATAATAGCATGATGGATGGCTATTGCTTACACAGCTATGACATGCAACACAACGACACTTTCGAAATTAGTCAGAGAACTCCTGCTGGTGCGGTTCCTGAAGCACTAAAAACCGGGACTGTTGGCAGAATCTTTACCGGAGCCGCTATCCCTGATGGTGCGAATCTGGTTATTAAACAAGAAGATACGGTACAGCTATCTGACGGCAGAATCAGAATTAACCTGAAGAAAGCATGTCCAGGGTTAAATATCAGGAAAACTGGTGAAGATATTCAGGTTGACAGTACTATCTTAAAGGTTGGACATAAACTACATCCACAGGACCTGGGTCTAATCAGCTCAATCGGTTTAGATAAAGTTACGGTCTTTAAGCCGCTAACGATTGCTACCTTTACGACTGGTGATGAACTTTTGGAGCCAGGAGAACAGCCTGAACCAGGAAAAATATATAATGCTAACCGCTATGTTTTGGCAGGCCTGATACCACAACTAGGTTTCAAGTTAATCGATTTAGGTAGAGTTGAAGATAGCCTGGAATCTACGGTTAGCGCTATGAAGCAGGCCGCAAAGCTTGCAGATGTAGTGGTTACTACAGGCGGAGTTTCGGTTGGTGAGGAAGATCATATTAAGCCGGCAATCGAGCAGCTTGGTAGTCTGGATATGTGGAAGGTTAAGATGAAGCCGGGAAAACCAATTGCTTACGGAGATATAGAAGGTACACCCTTTATAGGTCTACCAGGTAACCCAGTATCTGCCTTTGCTACCTTTAATTTGTTTGCTCATCCATACCTGTTAAAAATGCAGGGCGCTAACGAAATTAAGGCTAAACCTATTTGGCTTGAGGCTAATTTTGAGTGGTTGAAAGCAGGTTTTAGAAGAGAGTTTGCTCGAGCGAGAATCGTCAATAAAAATCAGAAAAGCGTAATAGATATTTATCCCAATCAAGGTTCTGGAGTTCTGACTTCAACAGTTTGGGCCGAGGGTTTTGTGGTGATTCCAGAAGATACACAGATCTACAAGGGTGACAAGGTTGCCTTCTATCCGTTTAACCCAGTAAATGAATGATAATGAGATGTCAGAATTAACCCATTTAGATGAAAAAGGCCAAGCGCGTATGGTCGATGTTGGTGGAAAGGCGCATACCGAACGTTCGGCGACAGCTACCGCCACTATTTTTATGCAATCTGAAACCTTACAAATGATTGTTGAAGGCAAGCATAAAAAGGGTGATGTCATGGCGACAGCACGTATTGCAGGAATTATGGCGGCTAAACGTACGCCAGACCTGATTCCTATGTGCCACCCTCTAATGATTACCTCGGTCAAGGTAGAGTTGACACCGAATATGGATAATAACTCTGTTGTGATTGAGGCGACCTGTAAAACAGTTGGACAAACTGGGATTGAAATTGAAGCCTTGACTGCTGCGTCTACGGCAGCATTGACTTTGTACGATATGTGTAAAGCCGTGGACAGAGGTATGGTTATAGATCAAGTGAAATTATTAGAAAAAATTGGCGGTAAGTCTGGCCACTGGCAACGCTAGATTAAATCTTAACAGGGGCGTTTAGCCCCTTTTTTATTTAACTGGAATATAGATAGTTGTTTTAATCTGGTTGGGATGATCAACTTCTGTTGGATAGTTTTCGTAGGCCTCAAATGGCACTCGAGGCCAGTCAAATTTATAACCCTTCATTTGTAGGTTGGCAAAAGCGCTGTGCCACGCAAGCTTTAGGAATTCATACTCTCCCAAGAGCGTCACCTTGAAGTATTTTCCACCTGGTAGTTTTGCTGTTCGTTCTTGAGGGCCGTCAGAAATTGGAACAAAGGCATCAACTTCAAACCAGGTTGGGTTTACTTTAGGTTTAGATTGGTGATAAATGGTTACTGGAAAATCTTCAGCAGTTAAATTCTCTTGTTTTATCTCTTCCATCATCTCACTGAATAAACCGCTTAAGCTCTGTTTCATTTGCTCTATGTCGCCTGAGAAGCGTCTATGCAAACCACGTTGATCTTCTAAAGTAGTTATGCCGTCAAATATAATATTTGGATGACTGGAACTTTGTTCAAGCTTACCTTTTAGCATCGCCAGGCCGAGCTCGTAATCATTACCAATGGTGGCAGTCATTTTGGCTGTCAAAAAACGGAAAAAGAAAGGTAGCTTGCTTTGCATCGACCAGCAGATTTCACAACCGTTTTCATTTTCAGTGAAATCCCAAGTAATATCTGCCTTTGATTTGAAGGGTTTAAGGAACTCAATTTTCTGTTGAATCTGTGTAGGAGCACTAAAAGCGACATGAGTAAGTGTTCCTTCTCCTATCATTTCGCCCTTCCAAGAATAGTGTCCTCCAATTTCTTTCGGACCCTCACTATAGTTTAAGTTTGCATCGGGTTCATGCATGAGCCATGGGCTCCAGTCCTTCCAGCTTGGTAGATCACGAATCTTATTAAAGGCCACATCAGTTGGTTGTTGAGTATTGATACAGCGCTTTACAGTAAAGTTTTTGGGTTGTTTAAACAGATATAGCAGACCTGCAAAAATTAGTAAAACGAGTAAGGTCAAAAGCCAAGACATAATCTGCTCCTAAATTAAGGTAATGGTGACTTATTAAGACATAGGTTTGCTAAAAATGGCAAATAGATTGGTTTGAATAAACTTTTTCACGCCTCTTTAACTGAAAAAAGATAATCGTTTTTTCCTTTATTTTTTACTAAGTAGGCTGCTT
>DBOI01000042.1:9997-16644 GCA_002299245.1 Hydrogenovibrio sp. UBA650 | reverse complement strand
TGGTTGTAGGTGGTTTTGAGCGCGTGTTTGAAATTAACCGTTCTTTCCGTAATGAAGGCTTGTCCACACGTCACAACCCTGAGTTCACTATGGTTGAGTTCTATGCGGCCTACACTGACTATCATCAGCTAATGGATTACACCGAAGAGCTGCTAAAAGAGTTGGCTGAGTTGGCAATTGGTTCAACGACAGTACCATACCAGGGTGAGGAGTATGACTTTGGTAAACCGTTCGCTCGTTTGACTATGAAGGATGCGATTCTGAAATATAACCCTAGTGTGACTGCTGATCAGTTGGAAACTCTGGAGTCGGCAACGGCTCTTGCTGAATCTCTGCATATTAAGATTGAGCCGGGTTATGGTTTAGGTAAAGTTCTAACGGAGATTTTTGAAGAGACAGCTGAAGAGAAGTTGATGGATCCAACCTTCATCACAGAATACCCTGCAGAAGTCTCTCCACTGGCACGTCGTAATGATGAAGACCCATTCATCACTGACCGCTTTGAACTGTTTATTGGTGGTCGTGAATTGGCAAATGGGTTTAACGAGTTGAATGATGCTGAAGATCAGGCTGAGCGTTTCAAGGCTCAGGTTGAAGCCAAAGATGCTGGTGATGATGAAGCTATGCACTTTGATGAAGATTACATCACAGCATTAGAACACGGTATGCCACCAACAGCGGGTGAAGGGATTGGAATCGATAGACTGGTAATGCTATTTACCGATTCACCATCAATTAGAGATGTATTGCTGTTCCCTCACATGAGACAAAGCTAATTCCGTCAAAAGTTGACTAATGGCCTGCACAGGCCGTTATCTGTGTTTCCGTTGCTCATGTACTTCTATGTACATTCCGCTTAGGTTCTCAATACACGGCCGTTTCGTCACATTATTCAAGCTTTTGACAAAATTACCACGATAACTTGAAGGGTTCTTGCTAAAAGTTACTCTTCTTCAGTAATTTTGTACGGCAGAGGTTCAATTGAAACCGTTTTTCCTGACTCTGTCATCAGGTCACCTTCTACAGATTCCAATGGCTTTAAGCTTGCAACCGCCAAGCATAAAGTGCCTTCAAAAATATCTTCAGCCGAGCTGATAACGGTCATTTTGTGTTTGCGATCGTTACTGTCTTTCAACAGCAAGTCTTCACCGGCAGTGAGCTTTACGACTTCTCCAATGTGGAGACGTAGCATGCGCTTGGTCACTTTACCTCTATAGTGAGTTCTAGCAATAATTTCCTGGCCTGGGAAACAGCCTTTTTTAAAATTAATAGCTTCGAACTTATCTAGGTTTAATGATTGAGGGATAAACTGATTCGTTGTAGGAGTTTCGATATTTGGAATACCGGCAGCGATATCAAGTAGTTGCCAGTCATAATTATTAGTTAAATCACTATTGCCACGCAGTTTTTTCCAGGCTTCTGTCATCTGTTGCGCTGGCCCAAAAAGTGAGTATTTGTGGTATGGACCAGGAACCTTAATAATATAGCAATCTTCCATGCCTTCAGCTTGAAGCATGCCGGCTTCAAAAATCTCTTTGATCTTGGTCGATAGCTGGCGTTGAACATCCAAATCACCAAACTCACCGGCAAAACCGACCTGAATCATTGAGTTTGAAACATCTTCAATCTGCACATCAGCCCTTAGAACAAACATTTTAAGGCGCTTAATAACGGTATCAGACATGGAACCATCAAAGCTCAAGTAATAATCGCCTTTATAGTTAAAGACTAAAAATGTTGCAATTACATTACCTTTAGGGTCACAGTAAGCAGAAAACTGCGCCTGTGTTTCTGTGACTTGAGTAAGGTCATTTGTCAGTTGAGACTGTAAAAATGTTTCCGCTTCAGAACCTGATACTTTGATCAACGCTTGGTGAGTTAGGCTGGTTATAACAGGCCCGTTTTTAATCAGAAAACGTTCTAGATCGGCGTGACCAAAAGTTGAAATTTTGCCAGTTTCATCAAACTGTACATTCTGAGATTGTAAAAATTCTGCCCAATTTGAGTCTAATGCGCTATCAGATGTCATTTTTATCCTTTATTGTTCTTTTGGTTGCAGATCATAATAATTAAAGACCAAATATCAAGTGTTTTGGCTTATTTCTTGCATGGGTTTTTGGTAATTTACTGCGCCTATTCGGGTTTAAACTTCATTAAGCATACCGAATTGCAATATTATAAGGCTAATTGATGTCAAACGGAGATCACCTGTGTCAGATAGCAAAAAAGAGTTTTTAACTTTCGTTATTGGAACGGAAGAATTTGCCGTTGAAATTTTAAGGGTTCAAGAAATTAGAGGTTGGGAACAACCAAATCCACTACCTAGCGTGCCGCCATACATAAAAGGTGTCGTCGATCTGCGCGGAATTATCGTACCGATTATTGATCTGCGTGAGAAATTCTCTTTAAAAACAAGTTATGACAACACCACGGTGGTCATTGTAGTTCATGTGTTTACTTCTCAGGGAGAAAGGGTCGTAGGCCTGGTTGTCGATGCTGTGTCTGACGTTCACCTGTTTGATATGAAAGATTTACAGCCACCACCCGATATTTCAAGTTCTTTGCAAAGTCAGTATGTTCTAGGCCTGAGTACGATTAAAGAGGGTCAAGGGCAGGGTGCCGGTTATCAGACACAGTCAGCAGAGTCTAATCCAAAGCAAGATCGAATGGTGATTCTTGTTGATATAGATAAACTCGCTTCTGAAGGTTTGATTGATGATGTTGTTAATCAGGCGCAGGGCCATATGCCTACAGGTAATGGATAGATATTCAGGTAATTTTAACAGGCCTATTCGGAGTAAATGACGCAGTTTCGCTCGTTTTCCCAAACCGTAATGCTGTGCATTTTAACCAAGTCAGTTGCTATTCGACTTTCAATTTCTCGATATAGATAAACCGCCATATTTTCCGCCGTTGGGTTGTTGGTTTTAAAATATGGATGGTCATTTAAATAGGTGTGATCGAGTTCCTTGGCAACTTCTTTTGCCTGACGTTTAATTTCTTTGAAGTCAATCACCATGCCGATATCATTTAGCTTTTGGCCAATAACTTGAACTTCGATTTTCCAGTTATGGCCGTGAAGTTGCGCGCAATCACCCGGGTAGCCGTGTAACTGGTGTGCAGAGGCAAAATCCAGCGTGGTTTTTAGAACAAATTGTTGTGCCATAAGCTATTTCTTCTCTTATGAAAATCAAACAAAAAAATCAGATTCAGGGCGAAAGATTATATCTTAAACTCAGAGGCAATGCGTGAGCAAAAAACAATAGCTTGCCATCATTAAACTTTAATAGTGACGATTACCGATGTAATCAATCAGCTCAATTAAAAATTTACTTTCCAGCTTCATCTCTTTAAGAGTTGATTTGGCTTTTGTGATTAGTTGATCCCGGTAATCTTTGGCTTCATTCAGACCTAACAGTTTTGGGTAGGTCGATTTGTTGAGTTCTAAATCACTGCCTTGAGGTTTTCCAAGAGTTTCTGAATCAGCTTCAATATCTAGAATATCATCATGGACTTGAAAGGCGAGCCCAATATATTTGCCGAGAGATTTAATCTGGGGGCTAAGTTCACCGAATTTTGTCGATTGAGCAGCGCCCATTAAAAGAGAGGCTTGAATCATGGCGCCAGTTTTAAGTTGATGTAAAGTCTCCAGCTGTTGCAGTGAGATTTCGATACCGGTTGAGTCTATATCTATAACCTGGCCGCCGATCATGCCATTGGCGCCACACGCTTTTGAGAGCAGCATGATAAGTTTGACCTTGGTTTCGGCATCGAGCTTTGGATCTTCGGCAATTATCTGGAAAGCGAGAGTTTGTTGAGCATCGCCAACGAGTATTGCGTAAGCTTCATTATATTTAATGTGAGTGGTTGGTTGGCCGCGGCGTAAGTCATCGTCATCCATTGCCGGTAAGTCATCGTGTACCAGCGAATAGCTGTGAATCAGTTCAAGTGCACAGGCCAAACTATCAACTTTATCCAATGGAATATCTAGAGCTTCTGCAATGGCATAAGCCAGAGCGGGGCGAATGCGTTTACCTTTGTTTAAGGTTGCGTACTGCATAGCTTCAAAAAGTTTCGGACACTCTGGAGTCGGTTTTGCCTGTTTTGAAAGGCGCTCTTCTAGAGCTGCGTTGACACGATTCTGATAGGATTCTAACTGCTGTTTCAAACTTGTTTCCTGAATTTATTAGGGGTCATTCAACTACTAAAAAAGGCCGTTGAAAAACGGCCTTTTTGATCAGCAAGTCGAAAAAACTAGATAATTATAGTTTGTTAGAGTGTTCGCTTAGGTATTCGGCAACACCTTCTGGTGTGTCTTTCATACCTTCATCTCCTTTATGCCAACCGGCAGGACAAACTTCGCCAACCTCTTCATGGAACTGAAGAGCTTCTACCATGCGAACCATCTCATCGACATTACGTCCTAGAGGCAGATCGTTGACAACTTGGTGACGAACAATACCGTCTTTGTCGATTAAGAAGGCTCCGCGAAGAGCAACATTGTCAGGATGACGAATGCCGTAAGCATCCATAATGCAGCCACCAACATCGGCAACTAGAGGGAATTTAACAGGCCCTAAACCACCTTGATCGGTAGGGGTGTTACGCCAAGCATTGTGCGTAAACTGAGAGTCGATTGAAACACCGACAACTTCGGTTCCCAGTTGCTTGAACTGCTCAACACGGTGGTCAAATGCCAGGATTTCCGATGGACAAACAAAAGTAAAATCCAGTGGGTAGAAGAAAATTACCGCATGTTTTCCAGAAATGTGTGTTGACAAGTTAAAGTTATCAACGATCGACCCATCAGCCAAAACAGCCGCAGCAGTAAAATCTGGAGCTTTTTTAGTCACTAATACTGACATATTTATATCCCTTGTTTTTGTATAGTTTTTTCATAGGTTAAAAATATATTATATCTAAGTTGGATTATTCTGTATGACAAAATCTAGCCTTTGAACTTACCGTTTTGCTCAGGGTTTGCGAGCCAATCGATTGATATTTCTTCAATATTGTTCTGTTATTGCCGATAGATAAATTATAAAAGCTTGGTATGATTGAAAACTAATCGTAGTCCAATGAAGCACGGTTATGATTGGCTTGCAATCTACTGAAATGATTTGAGAAAGTGATGAATTAAGATGTTTATAGTCTACAGCCCAGAAGGACAGAGTTTTGTTGGCTCGGTGCAGCAACTGCCCGCCATTAAGGTTGATCCTGCAACTCGAATTAACAAGGTTGATGAAACTTTGCTAAAACAACTCGACGTCAATTCTGGTAAACAAGAACAAAATGCACCTTATAGCAGTGCGCTTAATGCCTATAAAAGCATTTCAAAAACCGATCGAAAACTGATTGTAAAAGCTGCTGAACTAATGAGCTCTCCAGTGATTACCGTGAATAGTTCCGAGAGCATCGAGAATGCCTGGAAAATCATGCAGGATAAACAGATTAAACACTTACCGGTGATTGATAGAGGTGAGCTGGTTGGTATCTGTAATCAGTCAAGTATTCTTGGTAGAGTGATTATTGATAAACAGGGCCGGCTTGAAGGAGTTAAACCTGAGCTAGTCTCCGAGACTATGAATGAAATTGTAGTCACCACTTCTAGTGATACAGATATCCGCCATGTTGCTCAGGCCCTAACCGAAATGGATATAGATGCTCTGTTAATTATGGATCAAAACCAAGACCTTAAGGGGATTGTAACGTCTTCAGATCTGCTGCGCCGCCTGGCGAATGAGCCGCCTTTAGAGCTGTATACCTAACTAATGTTGTCTATAAAGCTATTTGTGTTTTGCCTGGATAATAGTCGGTTTCGGTTTTTTAAACTGTTGAGGATGATCTAAGTTGAAATGCAGACCGCGACTCTCTTTACGTTTCTGCGCGCTTATAATCATTAGTTCAGCGACTTGTACCAGGTTTCTTAACTCTAAAAGATCCCTGTTAAGAGAGTGTTGTCGAAAGTATTCATAGACTTCTTTCTCGAGATTTTTAACCCTTTGTCGAGCTCGTTGTAGACGCTTGTTGGTTCGAACTATACCAACGTAATCCCACATAACACGGCGCAATTCATCCCAGTCGTGACTAACCAATACCTTCTCCATCGGGTCTGTGATTCCAGAGGTGTCCCAAGGCCTAACATCTTGGTGTTTTACGGTTTGGGTTTGAAGAGTTTTGTGAATGCTTTGATAGGCCATTTTGGCAAATACCAAGCCTTCTGCTAGGGAATTACTTGCCAGGCGGTTGGCACCATGTAAACCAGTATAAGCTGTTTCGCCAATTGCATAGAGACCTTCAAGACTGGTTTTGCCTTCAAGATCTGTAACAACCCCTCCGCAGGTGTAATGAGCTGCAGGTACAACCGGTATCTGTTCATTGGTAATATCAATACCGACTTTTTTACAACGTTGATAGATGGTAGGGAAGTGCTTTTTAATATAGCTTGCAGACTGATGGGTAATATCAAGAAAAACACAGTCAATACCATGCTTTTTCATCTCTTGATCAATGGCACGAGCCACGATATCTCTTGGTGCCAGGTCTGCGCGTTTGTCATAGTGCTGCATGAAAGCTTCACCATTTGGTAAACGCAAAATTCCGCCTTCTCCACGTACCGCTTCACTGATTAGGAAAGATCGGTCTTT
>DBOI01000042.1:0-9590 GCA_002299245.1 Hydrogenovibrio sp. UBA650 | reverse complement strand
GCCATGGCAATACCATCACCCGTTGAAGTATCAGGGTTACTTGTATAAAGGTAAGCCTTAGAGGCTCCGCCAGTAGCTAAAACCGTAAATAGAGAGGAAATGGCTGCAATAGAGTTTTCAGCTTGGTTTAAGGAATAGGCTCCCAGGCAGCGAGATTTGTCTTTGTTGGTAATTAAGTCAATCGTCATATGGTTGGGGAGCAGAGTTATATTGGGGTGACTTTCAACTCGGTCAATCAAGGTCTTCTGTACAGATTGCCCTGTGTGGTCTGCCGCGTGAATCACTCGGCGGTGGCTGTGACCACCTTCTTGTGTCAGGTGGAACGGACACTTCTGCCCTGAAGCACAGTTTTCCATGGTCTCGTTAAGGCTAAACGGAACGCCTAGATCAATGAGCTCTTGAATGGTTTCTGCTGAATGGGTTGCCACAACCGCTACCGCTTTCTCATCACAGAGCCCAGCCCCAGCATTTTGTGTGTCCGCAATGTGGGCTTCAATACTGTCAAAAGGGTCAAGTACTCCGGCAATCCCACCTTGAGCGTAGTTTGTGCTGCCTTCGGTCACGGTGCACTTTGCCAGAACCGTGACCTTGTAAGTATCTGCTAGTTTTAAAGCAGTTGAGAGCCCAGCAATTCCGCTGCCGATGACGAGAATGTCAGGCTTGATTGTTTTGGCTATGGATGGCGCACTCAAAATACTTGTCCTTAATCTTTGGCGTTATAAGAGAGCCTATTATAATTAAAGATGAGATTATAGGAAGGGGACTCAAGCGTATACATTAAGGCGGAAGCGGAGTATACTCTTGGGATGGTAAAAATAAAACTAAGTAATTAAAGTGGCTGTTGATAGTTTATTAAAAGAGTCGGGTGTTGTGGTTGATGTAGATGACCAGTTTGCTTTTGTTAAAACACAGCGTTCAACGGGTTGCAGTGGCTGTCACTCTGAGTCAGGCTGTGGTACATTAGCTCTGTCTAAACTGTTTGTTAGAGACAATTCATCACCTCTAAAAGTAAAGAAAACCTTAGACAGTAATGTTGGTGACGAGGTTGAACTCACTCTCGATGAGTCACGCTTGCTTAAACATTCATTTATGGCATATGGTTTACCATTAATTGGTTTATTTTTGATTTCAATTACAGCTTCTTTTATAGCCGACAATATCTTTGGGCTAAGTGATTCTAGCATTGAGTTGTCAGCTATTTTTGGTGGAGTAGTTGGTTTGTATTTGGGGTGGAAATATACCCAGCATTTTTATAAACCCATTCTGCCGGAGTTGAGTTCGGTCTTGAAAAAAAGCCAATAGACATTATTTAAGAAAAAACGAATATTTTGGAAAGTGGAGAGCGTATTTAAAATGAAACAACTACCCGTTCTATTCAGTGCAGCACTGGTTTCTTTGGTTGCACTTTACCCCGTACAGTCGCTGGCAGTCAAAGCGAGTGACTACGGTTTGCCAGACTTTACCAAGTTGGTTGAGGAAACCAACCTGAGTGTTGTTAATATCAGCACAATCAAAAAAGTCACTTCCCGAAAAGACTTGCCACAGTTTAGAGGCATGCCTGAAGAGCTCTTACGCCACTTTTTTGGTTTACCTCAGCTGCCAGGTGAACCTCGCAGTACACCAAGAGAAGAGCCGCGTGAAGAAGCGCATTCCTTGGGGTCAGGTTTTGTTATTAGTGAAGATGGCTACATCTTAACGAACCACCATGTTATCGATGGTGCTGATGAAATCATTGTCCGTATGCGTGACCGCAGTGAGTTGATTGCCGAAGTTGTTGGAACTGATGCTAGAACCGATGTGGCTTTGCTTAAGATTGATGCAGATGACTTGCCATATGCCAAGATTGGGCGTTCGGATAACTTAAAAGTCGGTCAATGGGTACTCGCAATTGGTGAGCCGTTTGGTTTGGACTTTACGGCGACACACGGCATTATCTCAGCACTAGGACGCTCACTACCGGATGATACTTATGTGCCCTTTATTCAATCGGATGTGCCAATCAATCCGGGTAACTCTGGTGGGCCACTGTTGAACTTAGCGGGTGAAGTGATAGGAATAAACTCACAGATCTACAGTAAAACAGGTGGTTATATGGGGCTGTCTTTCTCTATTCCAATTGATATTGCCATGAATGTTGTTGCGCAACTGAAGGATAACGGTAAGGTAGTACGCGGTTATTTAGGTGTTCAAATTCAAGAGGTTACCAGTGACTTGGCAAAATCATTTGGCCTATCTAAACCTCAAGGCGCTCTTGTCGGTGAAACCTATCCAAATACTGCGGCAAAAAAAGCGGGTATCGAAGCTGGTGATATTATCTTGGAGTTTGATGGTAAGAAGATTAAAAAGTCCTCTGACTTGCCTCCAATAGTAGGTGTGACACCAATTAACAAAAAAGTTAAAGTCAAAGTACTCAGAAACGGCAAAGAAAAAATCTTTAGAGTTCGTCTCAATGCTCTTGATCAAGCTGAGCAAATTGCTGAATCTGCCCCAGAGAACAGCGGGCTTAAAAACAACCGCCTTGGAGCCAAGGTAAAAAATCTTGATAAGGATGATCTAGAAACACTGGGATTACCATTTGGAGTTATTATTACTGAAGTTCAGTCTGGTGGTGCAGCACAAAAAGCAGGCCTGCGAAAAGGTGATATTGTGGTGACAATTGATTTCAAACCAATCAAAAACGCCAAAGAGTTAGTCAAGGTTGTTAAGCGACTACCTGAAGGTCGTTCTCTGCCGGTAAGGGTGGTAAGAAATAAACGTTCATTATTCCTACCACTGGTTTTAGATTAAATGGTTAAATTGTTGTGCGCTAAGAGTTTGATTTAACAATGCGAAAGCATTAAAAATAACGTAAAATACCGCGCATGTTTTTGTAACCAGTTTTATTTTGATTTTGTAAATACAAAATTCACAAATAGGGGGCTTTGCCCCTTTTTTATTTTTTGGAGTTTAGATGTCAGACAGTTTAAAAAATATTCGAAATTTTTCGATTATTGCCCACATTGATCATGGTAAATCGACCATGTCGGATCGTTTTATACATTTGTGTGGTGGCCTGACTGACCGTGAGATGGAAGCACAGGTTCTCGATTCAATGGACATTGAACGTGAGCGTGGCATTACTATTAAGGCTCAAAGTGTAACGCTTGAATATAAAGCTGATGACGGCGAAACCTACCAACTGAACTTTATCGATACTCCGGGGCATGTGGATTTTTCTTATGAAGTTTCTCGTTCACTGGCAGCTTGTGAAGGTGCACTGTTGGTAGTTGATGCCTCTCAAGGTGTAGAAGCACAGACGGTAGCAAACTGTTATACCGCGATTGAGCAGGGTCTTGAAGTATTGGTTGTTCTCAATAAGATTGATCTTCCTGCTGCTGATCCAGAGCGTGTCATTGAAGAAGTTGAAGAGATTGTTGGAATTGAGGCTGAAGAAGCGGTTCGTGCAAGTGCCAAGGCGGGTATTGGCATCAAAGAGACGTTGGAAGACATTGTCGCTAAAATTCCAGCGCCGGAAGGTGACCCAGAAGCACCTCTAAAAGCTCTAATTATTGATTCATGGTTTGATAACTATCTAGGTGTTGTCTCTCTGGTAAGAGTGATTGACGGTAAGATAGGTAAGAAGACCAAAATGCGTGTCGTCTCTACCAAGGAAGACTACTTGGTTGATGATGTCGGTATCTTTACTCCAAAGCGTACTTCGAAACAGCATCTGTCCGCCGGTGAAGTAGGTTATGTTATTGCCGGTATCAAAGATATCGATGGTGCACCAGTAGGGGATACGCTGATCGAAGCGAATAACCCGGATGCGGAAGCACTACCTGGATTTAAACCTGCTCAACCGCGAGTTTTTGCGGGTCTTTTCCCGATTTCATCAGAGAATTACGAAGACTTGCGAGAAGCTTTAAGGAAGTTACGCCTGAACGATGCAGCCCTGAATTTTGAACCTGAGACTTCTGAGGCACTTGGTTTTGGTTTCCGTTGTGGTTTCCTTGGTATGTTGCATATGGAGATTATTCAGGAACGTCTGGAGCGAGAATACAATCTTGACCTGATCACAACCGCTCCGACAGTTGTCTATGAAGTTCTGACTAAAGCTGGCGACATTGTCAAAATTGATAACCCGTCTGAACTTCCTGATATGGGGCTGATTCAAGAAATCCGTGAACCGATTATTGAAGCCAATATTCTGGTGCCGAACGAGTATGTCGGTGCAGTAATGAAGCTCTGTATTGAAAAACGTGGTGTGCAAAAAGATATGCAGTACTCTGGTGGCCAGGTTTCGATTACCTATGAACTGCCAATGAATGAAGTTGTTCTGGATTTCTTTGACCGCTTAAAGTCATGTAGTCGTGGCTATGCCTCCATGGATTATGAGTTCAAACGTTTCCAATCTGACGACCTGATTCGTGTTGATTTCTTGGTTAACGGTGAAAAAGTCGATGCTCTTGCAGTTATTGTTCACCGCAGTTTCTCGGTTCAACGCGGTAAGGTCATTATTGAAAAACTGCGTGAAGTGATTCCTCGTCAAATGTTCGATGTGGCTATTCAGGCCGCAATTGGTGGCAAAATTATTGGCCGTAGCAACGTTAAAGCTCTGCGTAAAAACGTAACCGCCAAGTGTTATGGTGGTGATGTTTCGAGAAAGAAAAAGCTATTGCAGAAACAAAAAGAAGGTAAAAAACGAATGAAATCAATTGGTAGTGTAGAATTACCGCAAGAAGCCTTCTTAGCAATACTAGACACAGGAGAGTCTTAAGCATGAGCTTTGAACTAATTTTGGTGATTGTTACCGCGATCACAGGCGTGATCACCTATGTAGATAGAGTTGTCTGGCGCCCTAAGCGCGAGTCAGCAAGAATGCCGGATGATGAACCAATCATTATTGAATACTCTCGTTCGCTGTTTCCAGTGTTTTTAGTGGTTCTTATTCTGCGTTCTTTTATCATTGAACCGTTTCGAATTCCTTCAGGGTCAATGTACCCAACTTTGCAAATCGGTGACTTTATTGCTGTAAATAAGTTTGCCTATGGCGTCAAACTACCAGTGACTCAGACCAAAATTTTTGATACCGGCTCTCCTGAGCGTGGTGATGTTGTGGTTTTTAAATTTCCGCTTGACCCAGATGTTGACTACATAAAAAGAGTAGTGGGTTTGCCTGGAGATCGAATTTCTTATATTGGCCGTACACTTTTTATCAATGATAAAGCGGTTAAACATACTTATATCGGTAAGTATCGCGGTATAGAAGCGAGTTCGGTTTTTAATGGAACTTCGATGATTAAAGAGTCATTTGCCGGTGGCCATTTCCACGAAATTTTGCACGATACCGATAAAAAAGCTCATGATATGAAATCTGTTGTCGTTCCAGAAGGCCATTACTTTATGGTGGGTGATAACCGAGATCATAGTAATGATAGCCGTTTTTGGGGATTTGTTCCTGAAAAAAACCTGAAGGGTAGGGCTTTTGGAGTCTGGATGAATTGGGATAACGGCGTTCACTTCAATCGAATTGGTGAAGGAATTCAATAATGGCAAAGCCTGTTGCCAAACTCACTTCTGAACGAGTCGCTAAGCTTGAAAAACTGGCTGTTAAGCTTGGCTATGAATACTCTGATATTTCCTATCTCCAGCATGCTTTAACTCACCGCAGTATGGGGGCAACCAACAATGAACGCCTGGAATTTTTAGGGGACAGTCTGGTTAATTTTATGATTGCCGATGCTTTATTTCACCAATTCAAAAAACTGCCAGAAGGTGATATGAGTAGAATTCGAGCTCATTTAGTAAAGGGCGACACACTTGCGGTGATTGGCAGAGAATATGAGTTAAGCAACTATCTTGTACTGGGTCCGGGAGAGCTCAAAAGTGGCGGTTACCGGCGTGATTCTATTATTGCCGATGCAGTAGAGGCAATTATCGCTTCTGTCTATGAGGATGGTGGCCTCGAAGCCTGCAGAGAGTTAGTTAACCGTTTTTACAAGCAACGCCTCCAAGACCTGGACCCTAAAAAGGTCGGAAAGGACCCTAAAACTCGTTTGCAAGAGTATCTACAATCACAAAACGCCGATTTGCCCGAGTATACAATTATCAGCGTCAATGGCGCTGCTCATGCCCAAGAATTTACGGTCTCGTGTTTTGTTGCTAAATTAAACTCAAAATTTGAAGCCGTTGCTTCCAGTCGCAGAAAAGCAGAACAGAAAGCCGCAGAAACAGCTTTAGAGGCGCTAGGGCAGTTATAGGTCAACTTTAGACAGCTTAAAAATAATAACTTTAAAGCTGTTAAAACAGACGAAGAATTATATGACAGACAAAGAACTCTCCTTAGATGAAATCTTAGCTAAAACCGAAGCTCAACCAGAACTTCATGGATATAAATCTGGTTTTGCTGCGGTTATTGGTCGCCCTAATGTCGGTAAGTCGACCATTATGAATGAGTTACTTGGACAAAAACTAAGTATCACCTCACACAAACCTCAGACCACTCGTCACCGTATTCATGGAATCCATACCACTGATACACACCAGATCGTTTACATTGATACCCCCGGTATGCATCTCGGCGGGCAGAAATCAATTAACACCTATATGAATCGCGCAGCGCAAAGTGCATTTGATGATGTTGATGTCATTCTATTTGTGGTTGAAGCTGGACGTTGGAGTAAAGAAGATCAGGCGGTTGCCAAGAAGTTACAGCATGTGAATGTGCCGATTATTGTGTTGGTGAATAAGGTAGATAAGTTTAAGGACAAAGAGGAGTTAATGCCTTTTATCCAGCAACTTGCGGAAGAGGTCAAAATGGACTCTCTGATTCCGGTTTCGGCATTTAAAAAAATTGGCTTGGATACCATTGAGGAAGAAGTTCTAAATCGATTTAATGAGCAAGCACCTATCTTTCCTGAAGACTATGTGACTGATCGTTCGACTCGTTTTTTGGCTGCAGAAATTATCCGCGAAAAACTCATGAGAACATTAGGTGATGAAGTTCCTTATGGTTCCACCGTCGAGATAGAAACATTTGATTATGAACAAGATGAGGAGCGTTGGTTGATTCATGCTCTCATTTTGGTAGAGAGAGCGGGCCAAAAACGTATTGTGATTGGTAAGCAAGGCGCTTTGATTAAAAAGATGGGAATTCAAGCACGTAAGGACTTGATTGCTCTACTCGATTCAAGAGTTCACCTTGAACTCTGGGTAAAAGTCAAAGAGAACTGGTCAGATGATGCCCGCGCCTTAGCAAGCTTAGGCTACAACGACAATCACTCTAGCTAATTAAAAATAATTTAACAGGCCTCTAAATGGAAATTGAACAGCCTGCTTATGTGATCCATTCTTCTCCCTACCGTGAGACCAGTGCGTTGGTGACTTGTTTTACTCCAGGGCATGGCAAGATTAAAGGTGTTGTTAGAGGGGTTAGAGGCTCTGGCAAAGCCGCTTTTCAAAAAGCAGCCAGCGTTCAACCATTTCAGAAATTGAATTTAAGTTGGCGAGAAAAACCGAATTCGAGTTCCGATTTAATTAGTATTCGCCAATTTGAAAGCCTGCCGGTTCGCTTTCCACTGCAAGGAGATTCTAATGTTTGTGGAATATATCTCAATGAGTTGATGTATCGGTTACTCTATCCAAACTTGGCAACTGATAATTTATTCGAAGTCTACCAGCAGTCGCTATATGAGTTACTTGCCGCTCAGCAACGGAATCAACAGGCCTGGATTTTAAGACAGTTTGAAGCCAGCTTGTTGGCGGAGATGGGCCACCCTCTGCTGTGCGAATTGGATGTTAATCAGCAAAAGATCTTGGCCGATTTAGATTACTTTTACTACCCTAATTATGGCGCTATTCTGGCCAGTCTTGACAAAGCCAAGAGCGGGGTAGAAATAAAAGGCCGGTGCCTCCTGTCAATGGCTGATGCTGAATATAGAGAAGAATGCCTTGTATCATTAAAACGCCTGTTTAGAGTTTTACTAGCAGAATATTTGGGCAATAAACCGATTAAAAGTAGAGAACTGTTTCAATAGTCTCAATCTGGTATTTTGTAAGTTGAGAATTTGCTCTCATTTTTAATAGATAATAAAGCAAAACTGATAACTGCTGAATTTTTAAAAGGAAAAACAATGAACCCGATTTATTTAGGTTTGAATATCGACCACGTCGCTACTTTAAGACAGGCTAGAGGGACTCGCTACCCGGATCCTATAAAAGCAGCCCTCGATGCTGAGATGGCTGGGGCTGACAGTATTACACTGCACCTTCGCGAAGACCGCCGCCATATTCAAGATGACGATGTCGTGCGAATTTCCGCGATGCGCCAGACCAAGGTTAATCTGGAAATGGCAGCCACAGAAGAGATGGTTGCTATTGCTTGCGAGCAAAAACCGGAAGATGTTTGTTTAGTCCCGGAAAAACGTGAAGAATTGACCACAGAGGGTGGACTTGATGTAGCTGGACAAAAACCATGGCTATCAGAGGTTTGTGGGCGATTAGCTGAAGCAGATTGTAGAGTTTCACTGTTTATTGATCCTGATAAAGAGCAAATCGATGCTGCCAAAGAGGTTGGCGCCCCTGTTATTGAACTGCATACTGGAACCTATGCTGAATTAGAGCACCCGGATGAGGTTGCGACAGAGTTATTGCGCATCAGTCAAGCCGCTGAATATGCTTATAGTATTGGGCTTGTTGTCAATGCCGGACATGGTTTGCACTATCATAATGTACAACCAATTGCGGCAATTAAAGAAATTGAAGAACTCAATATTGGTCACGCAATTATTGCTCAAGCAGTTTATTCAGGTTTGCCAGATGCAGTCCGTGAGATGAAGCGTTTAATGATCGAAGCCCGTCAACAAACATATTTAACAGACAGTTGTTGCTAGATGATTATTGGCGTTGGTACTGACATTGTTGATGTTGAACGCATTGAAAGAGTCTATGCAAAGCAGGGTAATAATTTTGCTAAAAGGCTACTTTCAGTGCTTGAGTTGGCAGAATTTACCAATCAGTTATATCCCGAACGTTTTCTCGCTAAACGCTGGGCTTTAAAAGAGGCGGTATCTAAAGCTTTAGGAACTGGTATTGCTCAGGGGGTGCGTTTTCAAGATATGACCGTTGCCCATAAAGAGAGTGGTCAACCATACCTAGTGCTGACAGGCAGTACTCTTGCCAAATCTGATCAACTCGGTATCACCGACTGGGCCATCAGCATCAGTGATGAAAAACACCATACGGTCGCTTTTGTGGTGGCCGAACAGAGGTCGGATCTCAGTTAATTTAATGAATCAACCTCAGATTATCAATCTTGTTACCTGAGCATATTATTAGCCAGCTACCTGCTTCATCACCAAATAATAATAATGGTTAGCAATTCATAAGCTGTTTGAAACCATTCCAGGCCTGTTTAATTGAGATGATACAAACGGGTCAACTTCAGCAGATTATTACAGAATGAAATTGATCGGCAAGATACTATCGCGTCAATCCAAAAAAAATCGCAGAGATTATTCACCAATATCTTAGCTAGGAGCCTGTCGGACTTAACGCCAAAGACACACATGTATAAAAAATATATGGCAACCAAATGAAATATTTGGCCATTT
>DBOI01000097.1:4362-7532 GCA_002299245.1 Hydrogenovibrio sp. UBA650 | reverse complement strand
AGGGTCCACCGTACAGGCAGCCAGCTCAAACTTCGGCGGTGAATGGCGTTCCGGATGTTTCAAAATCACCAGCAAGCTCAATGAATCTTTACCGCCAGAAAGCCCCAGTAAAACTCGGTCGCCATCACGCAACATCTTAAACTGCGCCATAGCTCTACCGACTGGTTTCATAATCGCCTTAGGCGGTTTTATCCAGTCTTTTGTACGCTCTTTTTTGCTCAGCTTTTTGGGTGTCACTTCTGCTGTTTTATCGGTCATGCTGTTATCTGTTTCTTCGTTCAATAATCAATTTCAGTTCTTCGCGCCAAGCCTGCGATAACGCCGGGTGTTTCACTGCTGACTCAAGTGTCTTCCAGGCCGCTTCATCTTTGCGGTACTGCTTTGCCAAAAAAAGATCTCGAATCGCAATTTTTGCAATCTGTTTATGGTCATTTTCCGCTCTGGTCAACCAGATCACACTCTGTCCAGCTTCCACATTGCCACCGGCAAGCACTCGGCAATAAAAACCGACTCGACCACTTTGTGAATAAGCCTTCAAAAACGCGCCGCGTTTTCGTTTTGTATCGGTGGTTACCTGCGCATCTAATTTCCAACAGGGCGATCTCGGTTGAGTGACTTCCAGCAAGGTCATACCGATCTGCAACCGATCACCCAAACAGATCTCATCTTCATCAATCCCCTCAATGCTCAGGTTTTCACCCAGAAAACCAAAAGGCTGTGCCACTTCAAAACGCTGATAAGCATTCGCCGGCAACACCAACACGGCTTTATCCACACCACCGTGATGCTTAAGGTCAGCTTGCTGGTCACCGTCTAAACCCAACTCCGTCACAGAACAACAGCCATCAACAGCGGCTTTATGAATCGCCGTCAAGGTACCTTCACGCCAAGGCTTTTCGATCTTTTTACCAATATTCACCGAACAGAGTTTCATCACCTTGACCTCAGAAGAGTTGCGGAATATTTTCCACAAGAATAAACCCACCCATTAACACAAGGAAAACTGCAAAGCCTTTTTTCAACTGGTTCTGATTCACTTTGCTGCTGATCTTATGACCAAGCCAGCCGCCGATCACACCAATAATTGAGAAAATCCAGATTACCTGCCAATCTAACGCCAGATTTAGTGTATTAAGTACCGGTAAATAAGCAACAAAACCAGCCACCGATTTAATGGTGATAATCACCAAGCTGGTACCCACAGCAAGACGCATGGACAGACCACCCAACAGTACCAGTGCCGGAATAATCAAAAAACCTCCGCCAACACCGACCAAACCAGCTATGGCACCGACAATAAATCCATCGGCAACAATCTTATGCATACCGCGCTCAGCGTGCTCTTCATCGGCACCTTTCAGCTTTACCGGCTTAAACATGAGATAAGAAGACAGCAACATCAGCACCGAAAAAATAAACATCTGCCAAGCATCACTAACAAAGTGAGCCAGCCAAGCACCTAAAACTGCGCCCCCCATACTCGGCAAACCAAACAACACCACAGTACGCCATTTCACAAGTTGCTGACGCGCATACGGAATTACTGAGAACAAGCTAATCACGGCCACAATCATCAGTGAGCCGGCAATGGCCACCTTGGTCTCTTGGCCAACTAAATAAGTCAAAACCGGCACGGTCAGGATCGAACCACCCGATCCAAGCAGACCCAGCGTTAAACCAATAAATAGAGCGCCAATCCAGGCAAAGATCATGTCGTAACCTTTCTTTTCAGGAAGACACCACTCTCAATGTGATGGGTATATGGAAATTGATCAAACAATGCGGTTTCAATGATGTCGTGGCGCTGAGTAATGGCCTGTAAATCTCTCGCCAAAGTTTCAGGATTACAGGAAATATAGATAATTCTTTCAAATTCAGTAACCATTTTTCTGGTCAAATCATCCAATCCTGAGCGAGGAGGGTCAACAAAAATCGTTTGAAAATCGTATGATGTTAGATTGACATCTCTCATGCGAAAGAACTCTCTTTCACCAGCTAAAGCCTGACTGATCTCTTCAGCGGCCATCTTAACCACCGTGATATTATCAGTCTGGTTAGCTTGAATATTGTATTCAGCAGAGGCTACCGAAGTTTTCGATATCTCGGTTGCCAAAACTCGATTGTAATGTTCAGCCAGAGCAATCGAAAAGTGGCCATTGCCGCAATAGAGCTCAATTAGATCACCTGTCGCGCCTGCTGATACTTTTCTCGCCCAGTGCAACATATTCTGCGCCATTTCCGCATTGGGCTGAGTAAAGCTATTTTCAATCTGCTGGTAGCTGAACGTCTTGTCATCAACCCGCAACTCTTCGACCACAAAATCTTGATCCAGGCAGACCTTCTGTTTTCGCGCACGGCCAATAATATGGTTTATTGGTAACGTTTGTTTTAAGTTGCTGGCAGCATCCAGCCAGGCCTGGTTATTTTCAATATCTTTGCGATAAATCAGCGTCACCAAGATTTGACCGCTCAAAGTAGCAAGAAAATCGACTTGAAACAGACGTTCACGTAATAGTGGAGTTTTAGTAATTTCTGCCATTAATTTTGGCATCAGATCGGCAATCGATTCAATCGCCATCGGGCACTGTTTAATTTTGACCTTCTCTTTGGTCTCTTGATTAAACATGACATAGTCGGTTTCATCACCGTCATGCCAGACACGAAATTCAACACGGGCACGGTAGTGTTCAGGCTTTGATGAAAATACAGTTTGCGGTAATTCAGCTGCTTTTTTTGGTAGAAGTGAATTTAGATGTGCAACCTTTTCTGATAGTTGCTGACGATACTGACTTGGAAAAACCTGACAAAGCATGAAAAGCTACAATTTTGTTCAACGAATAGGTGCCAATTATACTCAAATAGTCGCAGTATTAGTCTTGAAATTTAACAACTCGGTGATACTGAGTCATCAACCAAAAAACCAACTCTTTATCCCCGACTATAAGTTCTAAACATACTTAAAACTCGTAACCCAAGCCAAAGTACAAAGTGGTCGCAGAACTATTGAGTTCAGAGTCTTCCAGATCAAAGTTATTACCGGTTAAATCAATGATGAAATCATCAAGGCGCAACTCGGTATAGTTGACTCCAAAATTCATATACAAACCGGGTTCCAATGTCATAAAACCAAGGTCGGCCTCAGTTCGAGCCAGTTGATAACGCATACCGAT
>DBOI01000097.1:3818-3989 GCA_002299245.1 Hydrogenovibrio sp. UBA650 | reverse complement strand
GGAATTAATGGTGTCATTCTCAATCGACATAGTTTGCAGGGCGTAACTTGCTTTTGCGTAGAAAGATGTATAGCTTCCAAAACTTTTACTATAGATAAGAGCAGGGCCAAGTTTATAGCCAAACATATCAGTAGAAGAAGAAAGTAACTCAACAGGATTAAGGCCTGTAGG
>DBOI01000097.1:1195-3424 GCA_002299245.1 Hydrogenovibrio sp. UBA650 | reverse complement strand
CCCCCACTATTCTCAATAGTTGGCGTAGCAATACCCAGTGACACTCCAAAACCTAAGTAATCATGATCGCTTTTTTTTGTAAATGTCATAACCCAAAGTAACTTGAGCGTCTATGCCTGACAATGAATAATCAGCTTCAGATAGAAGTAAATCGCCGCCAATAATTCCGGAAACTATGCCGCCATCACTTTGAAAAGACTGACCAGTGTAATATCTAACCTGATAGTTATAGAAAACATCAGAAGATAACAGATTTACATGCTGCTCCTGAAAAGTGAAGGTTTTTACCGGCGAAAAATTTCTGTTTCCAGTCCCAATAAACCACCTTCAAGCTTCATATTTCCAGAACCATACTGGACTTCGGAAGCATTCGCGCTCAAAGAAAAGACTGAAAACAACAATAAGATCGAGGAAATAGGTAACAAGAGTTTCATAAACAAAATGCCAAAAAATAATTTATGGGATTATAAGATTTTTTAGGATAAATTAATAGGCATAAGGCTAAAACAGCATTGTTTACTAAAGAAATTTTTTAAATCTACACTTCACTTCCAACTAATTCCAAAATTGATTGGCTTGGCAAAAACTCATTATTTTTTAGTGCTCAGAAGCTTATTTACATACATTTTAATCAGTCAAATACTCCCTTAGCCACCTCAAGCACCCCGTAGTCAAACCCATGTAATCCAAGCTAAATTCGGGTAAAATACCCGGCCAATCTGAAAACAAGCAATAAAAGTCTCAAGAATGAATAGAAGCGAACGCCTCAACCAACTTAAAACCCTACTAGAACAACGTGTTGTCATTCTCGACGGTGCGATGGGAACGATGATTCAGAACCAGAATCTGAGTGAAGAGGATTTTAGAGGAGAACGTTTTGCTGACTACCATATGGATATCAAGGGCAACAACGATATCCTTGTTCTTACCAAGCCAGACTTAATTCGCGATATTCATCTTGATTTTTTGCGCAATGGCGCAGATATTCTTGAGACCAACTCCTTTAACGCCACCAGCATTGCGCAAGCCGATTACGACATGCAAGACTATGTCTACGAGATCAATAAAGAGTCGGCGCGTGTAGCGCGTGAGGCCTGTGACATTATCGAGGCTGAAGAAGGCAGAATCTGTTTTGTAACTGGGGTAATTGGACCAACCAACCGTACCGCTTCAATCTCGCCAGATGTAAATGATCCGGGCTTTCGCAACACCTCGTTTGATGAACTGGTTACTGCCTATAAAGAAGCGACTCACGGTCTACTTGAAGGTGGCGCAGACACAATTTTTATCGAAACTGTATTCGATACGCTAAACGCTAAAGCGGCGATTTTTGCGGTTAAAGCAGTTGAGGAAGAAGTAGGCTATGAGGTGCCAATTCAGATTTCCGGAACCATTACCGATGCTTCTGGACGAACCCTTTCTGGACAAACAACCGAAGCCTTCTACAACGCCCTAGCCCACGCCGAACCGCTATCGGTTGGTTTAAACTGCGCGCTGGGGCCTGAAGAATTGCGCCCTTATGTAGAAGAGATGAGTCGCGTCTGTGAGACCTATGTTTCAATGCACCCAAATGCCGGCCTGCCAAATGAGTTTGGTGAATATGATGAAACCCCAGAACAGATGGCTGCAGAAGCCGCGCTTTGGGTTGAAAAAGGCTGGATCAATATTCTTGGTGGTTGCTGTGGAACAGAACCTGAACACATTAAGGCGATGGCCAATGCGGCACACAAACATTCTCGCCGCGAACTGCCAGAAATTAAAGCAGCCTGTCGTCTGTCCGGTCTTGAACCGCTAAATATTTTTGAAGACTCGCTGTTCGTCAATGTCGGTGAGCGTAATAACGTCACGGGTTCCGCCAAATTCAAACGCCTGATTATTGAAGAAAACTACGACGAAGCGATTGAGATCGCGGTTAAACAGGTAGAAGATGGCGCGCAGATTATTGACGTCAATATGGATGAGGGAATGCTTGATGCCAAAGCCTGTATGGTGCGCTTCCTCAATCTATTGGCCTCTGAACCCGAAGCGTCGCGCGTGCCGATCATGATCGACTCCTCAAAGTTTGATGTAATCGAAGCGGGTCTAAAATGTATTCAAGGTAAAGGGGTGGTCAACTCCATCTCGCTCAAAGAGGGCGAAGAGGCCTTTATTGCGCACGGTAAGCTGGTGAAAAAATACGGTGCGGCGGCGATTGTAATGGCGTTTGATGAAGACGGTCAGGCCGATACC
>DBOI01000097.1:0-836 GCA_002299245.1 Hydrogenovibrio sp. UBA650 | reverse complement strand
AAAATCGAAATCTGTGAACGCTCTTATCGTGTGTTGGTTGATAAGGTCGGCTTCCTGCCACAAGACATTATTTTCGATCCAAATATCTTTGCCGTCGCCACCGGGATTGAAGAACACAATAACTACGGTCTCGACTTTATCAATGCCGTGACCTGGATTAAACATAACCTACCGCACGCCAAGATTTCTGGTGGTGTTTCTAACGTCTCCTTCTCATTCCGTGGAAATAACCCCGTGCGTGAAGCGATTCACTCGGTATTCCTCTACTACGCCATTAAAGAAGGCATGGACATGGGTATCGTTAACGCCGGACAGATGGCGATTTACGATGACCTGCCAGAGAAACTGCGTTTAGCGGTTGAAGATGTCGTCCTCAACAAAGACCCAGAAGCGGGCGAGCGCCTACTGGATGTGGCGGAAGAATTCCGTGGCGATGGCACCGCCGCTGCCAAAGTTCAAGACACCGCTTGGCGTGAAGCCTCGGTAGAAAAACGCCTGGAACACGCACTGGTCAAAGGCATTACCGACTTTATTGAAGCCGATACCGAAGAGGCCTATCAAAAACTTGGCTCAGGACTTGCCGTAATCGAAGGTCCGTTAATGGACGGTATGAATGTGGTCGGTGACCTATTCGGTTCCGGGAAAATGTTCCTGCCACAGGTGGTGAAATCTGCACGTGTCATGAAACGTGCGGTTGCCTATCTTGACCCATACCTGCTGGCCGCAAAAACCGCTGGGCAAGAGCAAGGTAAGATTGTGATGGCCACGGTTAAAGGTGATGTGCACGATATCGGTAAAAACATTGTTGGCGTGGTTCTACAGTGTAATAACTTTGA
>DBOI01000094.1 GCA_002299245.1 Hydrogenovibrio sp. UBA650 | reverse complement strand
GTGGCTTAGCCAGGTTTACAGCCTCTGCGTTATCATTTCTTGCAATAGCTGGCTATTGCTACGAAATGATGCCTTGATGCTGAAAACCTGGCGTTGCCAGAATTTTAATCAGTTGTTAAGTGTCTCCTTAATAACGGTTTAGGAAAACAGATGAATTATAAAACCATGATGGACTATGTCGGTAATACGCCTCTGGTCAAACTGCAAAGAATGGTTAATTCTGAAACGGGAAGTGTGGTTCTTGCCAAATTGGAAGGTAATAATCCTGCCGGTTCAGTGAAAGATCGTCCTGCCATTAATATGATTAAACAGGCGGAACTGCGCGGAGAAATAAAACCCGGTGATACGCTGGTAGAAGCGACTAGTGGAAATACTGGTATTGCCTTAGCCATGGCTGCAGCAATGATGGGCTATAAGATGAAATTGATCATGCCCAACAACATGAGTGTGGAACGCAAGGCTTCAATGGCCGCATACGGTGCTGAATTGATTGAAGTCAGCTCAACAGACGGCATGGAAGGTGCGCGTGATTTGGCCGAAAAAATTCAATCTGGCGGTGAAGGTGTAATGCTTGATCAGTTTGCCAATCCAGATAATCCGCTCGCTCATTATCATTCTACAGGCCCTGAAATCTGGCGAGATACTCAGGGGACAGTAACTCATTTTGTAAGTGCAATGGGCACCACGGGAACCATTATGGGAACTTCAATGTATTTGAAGGAACAGAGTTCAGATATTCAAATTGTTGGCGTTCAACCTGAAGATGGCGCGGCGATTCCTGGGATTCGCCGTTGGCCAGCTGAATATATGCCTAAGATATATGAATCAACTCGCGTGGATAGAATTATTGACATGTCACAGCAGAGAGCCGAAGATACTATGCGGCAACTGGCTGTTGAAGAGGGCATTTTCGGTGGTGTATCCTCAGGTGGTGCTATGGCAGCCGCATTGCAGTTGGCTAGTGAAGTTGAAAAAGCCGTCATTGTAACGATTGTTTGCGATCGCGGAGATCGTTATCTATCGACTGGCGTTTATAACAGGAAATTGGATTAAAGAAGAAATGGCGCGTGAAATTGAGCGTAAATTTTTATTGAAAGGTGACCTCTGGAAACAGAAAGCCTTTCAAAAAACCCATTTTGCCCAAGGCTACTTGAATGATATTACTGAACAAAGTGCGAAAAGTTCAGTTAGAGTTCGTCTCGAGGGAGATAAAGCTAATATGAATATCAAGAGTCTGGAAATTGGCTTAAGTAGAGATGAATATGAATACGAAATACCCTATGCAGAGGGTGAACGTATGCTGGATACTCTCTCTGTTGGGCCTGTCATTGAAAAGGATCGATATCTGGTAAGACATGGAGACCATGTTTGGGAAATTGATGAATTTCATGGAGAGAATTTAGGCCTGGTGGTCGCAGAGGTTGAAATGCAGTCAGAAAATGAGCGCATTCAAATGCCTGAGTGGGCAGGTAAAGAGGTTACAGAAGTACCTCGTTATTACAATGTTAGTTTGAGCAAGTATCCTTATACTAAATGGAAAGAACATGAAAAACACTAAGCAGAAAAAGTTTGCAATAAAGTCCATAGTTTTATGTGCACTATTTTCAACAGGTGCCATGGCCGAGCCAATGGGCTTAAATTCAGCATATCAAATGGCGTTAGCCCATGATGCACAGATCGCTCAGGCCCAAGCTCAATTTGGCGCAGATAATGAAACTGTAAATACTGCCCTTGGTGTTCTGTTACCTCAGGTCTCGGCCGACGCAAATTATTCTGTTAATGATGGCAATACGGATTCTTCAGATATCAATTCTAAAGACTGGTCTGTTTCACTCAACCAACCAATTTATAACCATGCGGGTTGGGCTGGCTATGCTCAGGCAAAACAGATTACAAAGGCAGCCGAACTAAGTTTGCGTAAAGCCAAACAAGATTTGATTTTGCGTGTCTCTGAAAGCTATTTCAATGTCTTACTGGCTCAAAAGAGTTTACAGCTATCAAACACCAAGCTTAAATCTGATCAGACTCAACTTGAGACTGCAGAAGCTTCGGCTGAACTTGGATTGGCAAGTCAGGTGGATGTGCTTGAAGCGCGTTCAAATTTTGATCTTTCTAAATCAGATACGATCAATGCTGAAAATCAACTGGATATTGCGCTTGAATCTTTTGCAAATATCATCGGTAAACCTGTCGCCACCTTGAAGTCAGAAGGGTTAAAAGTGATGATGTCCGATGTTGTCTTGCCTTACCAGGATCTGTCTACCAAAGAGTTAGCCGCAAAAATAAATGATGGCAACCTGGATGTTATGCTCGCTAATAATCAGTTAGAGCAGTCTCAGCAACAGATTGAGATAAAAAGAGCAGGCCACTATCCAGATATTAACTTTCAAGCCCAGTATAAAGAGACTCATTACTTGGATTCACACGAGAGTATTGATGATTCTCACAGTTCTCGCTACGGAATAAATTTTAGCTTGCCTCTTTATTCAGGAGGCCGAACCAGTTCAGAGGTCAGAGCTGCTAAACAGACTTCAATTGTTGCGAGAGAGGCTTTAAGACAAAGCCGTGAAGGAGCACTGCTTTCAATGCGTACCCAGGTTAGAAACCTTGAACAAGGTCGAAAACTTGTCAATGCCCTGAAAGAAGCGGTAAAGTCAAATGATGCCTTTTTAGAAGCTGCGGAAGAGGGTTACCGGGTTGGCCTAAGAAGTATGCTGGAAGTGCTAACCGCAAGAACCAATCAAACACTTGCACAGCGTAACCTCATAGAGGCGATTCACAATCAGGTGCTTAATCACCTTAAACTGGAAGCAGTGTTAGGCGATTTAATGGTTGAAGATATTCAAACCTATGAGGCATTGTTAGAGTTACCAAACTCTTAGATTTAAACCGTTCCCAGAATAAAAGGCTTTCAAATCAATGAGTTTGCAGATAAGTCGTCGATCTTTAATTAATGCGACCGCTCTTGCTGCTGCTGGCTCATTGATCGGTTGCTCTAGCGGACAGTCTGTTTCAGCAATTCGAATGGGGATCACAGCACGACCGAGAATGCTCGACCCACGAAAAGCCACCGATGCGCTTTCTAGTCGTGTAAACCGCCTGATCTATCGCCAGCTGATTGATTTCGATAATCAGTTCTCCCCCATACCAGATTTAGCCAATTGGCAGCAACTTGATGAATTGACCTATCGATTTGTATTGCAACAGTCAAGCTATTTCCCTGATGGTTCTAAGCTAACGGCTGATGACGTAATCGCAACCTATCAATCTATTCTTGACCCCAATTTTGGTTCCGCCCATAGAGGTTCCTTAAAAGGTATAGAGTCAATTCATAAAGTTGACAATGAAACCTTTGAATTCAAGCTAAAGCAAGCCGATTCATTGTTTGTAGGGCGCTTGGTTATTGGAATTGCTCCAAAAAAGTTAATTGATGCCGATCACCCATTTCATCAGCTGCCTGTCGGTTCCGGGGCCTGTGAATTTGTCTCATTAACTGAACAGAAGCTGGTGTTGAGACGAAGAGAGGATAAACAGGAGCTGCATTTTATCCCCGTAAAAGATGCAACTGTTCGTGTGCTTAAACTCAAAAAAGGCGAGCTCGACTTAGTCCAGAATGATCTTTCGCCAGAGTTGGTAAATTATTGCAGTCAGCAGCCAGAATTAGGCGTTGATTGGCATGATGGTACTAATTTTGGCTATATCGGCTTTAATTTTGAAGATTCGTTATTAAGCCAAAAGCCATTACGACAGGCGATTGCTCATGGCATAGATCGACAGGCGATTGTTAATGCTATGTTTGATGGTAATGCTCGATTGGCAGGCGGTTTATTGGTACCTGAGCACTGGGCAGGAGTAACGGATATGCCCGCATATGAGTACAACCCGAATAAAGCTATGGCGCTGATTGATCAACTCGACTTAACAAATGTAGAGGCTGTATCTGTCGATGAAAATGGCAGGCCTGTTATTAACTTAAGTTACAAAACCTCAAATGATCCAACCCGAATTCGTTTGGCAACGATTTATCAATCTCAACTTAAAAAAATTGGAATTCATCTCGATATACAGAGCTATGATTGGGGAACCTTCTACAGCGACATTAAGAAAGGCCGTTTTCAACTCTACAGTTTGGCCTGGGTTGGAGTTAAGAGCCCTGATATTTTCCAGTATGTGTTTGACTCCAGTGCAATACCACCAAATGGAGCTAACAGAGGACGTTATATCAATGCCCAGGCGGATCAGTATATACGTAGTGCAGGAAAGAGTTTAGACTTAAAACAACAGGCCAGCAATTATCGAAAATTACAGGTTTTATTACAGCAGGATTTGGCTGCTATGCCGCTCTGGTATGAACATCAGTATTTAGTTCGGCGCACAAGCATAAGTGGTTTTAGTCTTTATTCCGATGGTCGCTATGACGGCCTGTTAAAAACTAGAAAGGCTTAATTATCAAACCGTTATTGAGTTTTTTAAATACATAAATAAGTTATAAAAGAGTGTTTTTTGCAAGCAATTAAAGTATCCATATCTGAACAGACGCTGATTCTTTATGATAATCATAAAGTGATTGCTCGGTATTCTATTAGTAGTGGTAAAGCGGGTGCGGGTAACCAAAAAAGTTCGGGAAAAACACCACTCGGTAAGCATCGAATTCGAGCCAAAATTGGCACAGGACTGCCAATAAACTCTGTGCTGGTTGGTCGCCGAGCAACCGGTGAAATCTATAGCCAGGAGTTGGCTGATGAAAACCCTAACCGAGACTGGGTTTTGAGTCGAATTCTATGGCTCTCTGGAACTGAAAAAGGTTTCAACCGCTTAGGTCAGGTTGATAGCATGCAGCGCTATATCTATATCCATGGCACCCCTGACTCAGAACCAATGGGCGTGGCAGCATCTCACGGTTGTATTCGTATGCGTAACAGCGATTTGCTAGAGCTATTCGATCGAGTTGAGGCTTATACCGAAGTGGAGATCATTGCGTGATTAACTATCTCCTGAGACTGCTTGGTTCTGTGATATTAGTCTCCTGGATTGTAGGTACTATGGTGTTCTTTTTGATTCATCTGGTACCCGGTGATCCGGTTGCAGTTATGCTTGGTGACTGGGCCAGCCCTGCTGATGAACAGGCCTTAAGAGAACAGTTAGGTTTGCATCAACCAATTATGACCCAGTACTGGCAGTATTTAACAGGCCTGTTGAAGTTTGACTTGGGATCATCTCTGTTCTTTCAACAACCCGTTTCTGAGCTTATTGCCGAGCGTTTTCCTATGACTTTGCAACTGGCTGTTATGGCTTTGTTGGTCGCAGTTTTAATCTCTTTCCCGCTCGGAATCTGGGCGGCGTTAAGAGCTGGTAAATGGCCTGATCACCTCTCTATGACTGTCTCGCTGATAGGCGTTTCTATCCCCAATTTCTGGCTTGGTCCAATGCTGATTTTGCTGTTTTCGCTAACCCTGGCCTGGTTACCGGTAAGTGGCGCGGAGCAGCCGTTTTCATGGGTGTTACCAGCAATTACATTGGGAACTGCCTTGGCAGCTATTCTGGCGAGAATGCTGCGCGCTTCTCTACTGGAAGTTCTACATGAAGATTTTATTCGCACTGCTCAGGCTAAAGGGTTGCCTCCAACGGTGGTATATGGAAAACATGCCCTGTTAAATGCGCTTTTACCCGTTGTAACCATTCTCGGTTTACAGCTTGGAACTCTACTTGGTGGTGCTGTAATCACTGAAGTGGTGTTTGACTGGCCTGGTTTAGGTCAGTTGCTGGTTGAGTCAATTCAGCGACGCGATTATCCTGTGGTGCAGGGCTGCATACTGATTATCAGTATTGCCTACATCACAATCAACGGTCTAACAGAGCTGGTTTATGCTTGGATTGACCCAAGAATCCGGGTGCAGAGCTAATGATTAGAATCTTCAGTTTTTCAGTGGTTGGCTTGTGGGTGCTACTGGCTCTGTTTGGTTTTATGATCGGAGAGTCTGCTAATCAGGTATCACTTGAATCGTTTTTAGCAGGTCCGAATGCCAACTATCTGTTTGGTACCGATGAACTGGGTCGTTCAGTATTGCAAAGAGTAGTCTTGGGAGCGCAGACTTCACTTTTTGTGGCTCTTGGAGTGGTGTTTTTCTCTTTTCTGATCGGTACCTCAATCGGGGTAATAAGTGGTTATTTAGGTGGTTGGACGGATCGAATAATCACAAAAATCATCGATGTTTTTCTAGCCTTTCCTGGCCTGTTACTTGCCATTGCGTTGGCAGCGGTATTAGGACCCGGAATTGAAAACGTGGTGTTGGCACTTGTTACCGTTGGTTGGGTCGGTTATGCCCGACTTGCACGGGCTCAGACTCTGAGTATTCGCCACCGAGAACATATTCTGGCAGCCAGAGCACTGGCTGTTCCCATGCCGGTTACCCTATATAAACATGTTTTGCCTTTGATTCTCGCTCCTCTGGGGGTTGAAGCCACTTTTGGTGTGGCTGGCGCGGTGATCTCTGAAGCAGGCCTGTCATTTTTGGGTCTCGGTGTGCAGCCACCCGATGCGTCCTGGGGAAATATGATTAAAGAGGGAACTCGCTATTTGCTAGTGGCACCACACCTGGTTCTGGCTCCTGGAATTGCTTTGATGTTGGTTGTTTTGGCAGTCAACTTACTCGGTGACCAGTGGCGTGATTATTTGGACGTAAAAACACGAAACACTAAAGACAACTGATTGAATTAACATGCCTATAATTAAGCTGGCTTTATGGCAGCAATCTAGAAATCAAAAGTTGATGGATGTTGTTCACTAGATTTTTTGGTTATGATAACGGCTAAAAATAATAAGAGAGTTTTAGATGAAGTACATAACGGGTGAATCCATGTCGCTTGGCAGTTTAATGGTTGATATTCAAGGTACCGAACTGCAAAAACACGAAATCGAGCGTTTGATGGATCCAATGGTGGCTGGTGTCATACTGTTTAGTCGCAATTTTGAGTCAGTAGAACAGTTACGAAATCTAACTCAAGATATCCATGACCTTCGTCATCCCAAACTGCTTATTGGCGTAGATCATGAAGGAGGTCGAGTCCAGCGTTTTCGTGAAGGCTTTACCCATATTCCTGCCATGCGTGTTTTGGGCGAGTTGTTTGAAGAAGATGGGAAAAAAGCTTATGAAGCCGCTGAAAAAATAGGCTGGTTGCTTGCAGCTGAACTGCTCGCAGTTGGTGTCGATTTCAGTTTTGCTCCGGTATTGGATTTAGACTATGGTGGCAGTAAGGTTATTGGTGACAGGGCTTTTCATGGCAACTCAATTACGGTGGGTAACCTCGCTTTTCATCTAATGAAAGGCATGCGCCAGGCAGGGATGGCTTCGGTTGGTAAGCATTTCCCTGGACACGGATATATTCAGGCGGATACTCACCATGAAGTGGCTGTAGACCAACGCTCTTTTGCCGAGATTCAAAATCACGATCTACAACCATTTTTGCGCCTAATTGAGAATGGCTTGGATGCAGTGATGCCTGCCCATGTTATCTACTCTCAGGTTGACCATAATCCGGCAGGTTTCTCTGAGTATTGGCTACAAAATGTATTGCGAAAGCAGTGTCATTTTGAAGGCGCAATCATCAGTGATGATATGAGTATGCAGGCAGCTGCTGATTTTGGTGGACCCGTTGAAAGAGTCAGAATGGCCTTAGAGGCGGGTTGTGACCTAGTCTTGGTTTGCAACAATCCTCAGATGGCTGATGAGGTTTTATCGAAAGTACACTGGCATGCCGATACTGTGTCTCATGCAAGATTAATTCGACTGCATGCGCATGGCAAATACGAGTTCGACAAACTACAATACGAACCGCTTTGGCAAGCTGCCAGCACAATTATTCAAAGTTTAAGTCAACAATATGATCAACAGGATTTAATTTAATGGATTGGGTAACGCAAATCTGGACTGATTTAGTCTCGATGTTTGGTGGTCAAGTATGGCTATTATTATTGATAACCATTTTGACACTCACGGTTATTATTGATGTCGTTCAACGTTATGTATTAAGAAGTGTTCATGAACGCCTCGACAAGCGAGGCCATGTATGGGTTGATAGTTTCGTTGATGCAGCCCGTGCACCGGCTTCGTTCTTTATCTGGGTAACAGGCTTAATACTCGCTTTGACCACAACTATTAACCAGTTTGGTGTCTATACCGATCTGGTTCCTTATATTGTTAAGCTTAAACAGACCATTTTGACCCTTTCAGTTGGTTGGTATGTGATTCGACTGGTTCAAAGGCTTGAGCTGCATTTAAAAGAGGTCGCTAAAGAAGATGATCGTCTTGATGAGGTGACCGTCGAAGCTTTTGCAAAGATCATCAAATTATTAGCCTTTATTCTCACCGGACTATTCTTCCTTAATGCCTTTGGTGTCAGTTTGACAGGCCTGCTGGCGTTTGGTGGTGTTGGTGGTATCGCTATCGGTTTTGCCGCCAAGGATCTTTTGGGTAATGTGTTTGGTGGCTTGATGTTATATCTGGATAAACCATTTACAGTTGGCGAGTGGATTCGCTCACCAGATAAGCAAATTGAGGGTACAGTTGAACATATTGGCTGGCGTATGACTACGGTGAGAACTTTTGATAAACGCCCGCTTTACATTCCAAATGGCATTTTTGCCAATATCTCGATTGAGAACCCGTCGAGAATGACTAACCGTCGTATTAAAGAGACTATGGGAATCCGTTACGCAGATGCATCAAAAATGCGTGTGATTGTTAATGATGTTCGTCAGATGTTAGCGGAACACCCGGATATTGATAAGCGCCAGACATTAATTGTGAACTTCAATGCTTTTGGCCCATCATCAATGGATTTCTTTATATACACCTTTACTAAGACGACAAACTGGATCAAATTCCATGAGATTAAGCAGGATGTGCTGCTAACTATTAATGATATTGTTGAGTCTCATGGCGCTGAAATGGCATTTCCAACTCGAACTTTGCACATTGAGTCTAATACAGAATTGGAGTCCAATAGTAGCGACCTTGAACAGGAAAAGAGTTCAAGAAGTAACTGAATCTAGTTGTGTTTTGCTGCTTCTACACGCTGTTTAAGATTGGATAAGCTGTAGAAGGGCATATCAACAACCAGACTGTTGGCTAACCAGCTAGGAATACTTCCTCCTGGTTCGGCGGCAATCTGAAGCGTGACTTTGGTTTGCTGTGCATCAGTACGCTCAATTTTCCATGATCCTTCTAACTTGGGAACTCGAATCAAATCCTTTTGTATCGGGTATAGATCAGGTCTGGCTTCAACTTGAATATGAATATCACCATTAGCGAGAACACTCTTTGTACTCAGGGTGACGGCATCTCGATCACTGACTGGCCAAGGTAGTGATGAAATGCTGTAAGTCAGGCCTTGGCTCTGATTGATCACTTTTAGTTTTTTGGCGACTTTACTATTGAAATACCACTCTGGATAGCCTTCTGTATGAGTAATAACATCCGCTACCTGAGCAACCGTAGCATTTATCATGATTTCGCCCTTGAAAGCCCGAAAATCTGAATCGGCAACACTCTGAGTCCATATTTTTAGAGGTGGTTGCTGTTCGGAAATTTCAAGTTGCCAGGCTTGAGCGGAGAAACTTGCAACACAAGATGCCGTGAGAATAAGTGACTTGTGTAGATTATTAATCACTGGGCTGATCCTATTAAAGAATAATGACTTCCGGCTCTAAGTAAATTCCAAACTTGTGGTTTACATCTTCTTGCACTAAATGATATAGCTCACAGATATCTTTGCCGCTGGCACCACCCAGATTTACAAGGACTAGAGCATGTCTGGAAGAAACCCCGGCATGGCCGTGTGATCGACCTTTCCAGCCGGCTTGCTCAATAAGCCACCCAGCAGGTATTTTATAAGCACCATCTAGAGTACGATGATGCGGAATATCGGGATAATCTTTGATAAGTTTCTCAAAATACTCTAAATCAACCACTGGGTTTTTGAAAAAACTACCGGCATTACCTTGTTGAGAGGGGTCTGGTATACGGCTTTTACGAATATCGACAACGGCATCAAACACCATTTTGGGGGTAATATCTTTTTTGTCTAAGTCTTTGAGTACTTGCTTGAGTGGGTCGTAAACAAGATTAGGTTTACCATGTGCGAGCTTTTTTAATCTAAATGTTACCCGGTGAATCAGTAGTTGGTTGGTGAACTCTTGTTTAAAAATACTGGTTCGGTAGCCAAAATTACAGTCGGCATTTCGGTAGCGAATTCTTTGTCCGTCATAAATATTAAGTGTTTGTACCCTGGTTATGGTATCTCGCGCTTCTGCCCCATAGGCGCCAATATTCTGAACCGGCGCTGCACCAACTGTGCCGGGTATAAGAGCCAAGTTTTCAAGGCCCCACCAATTATTTTCAACCGTGTACTCAACAAGATCGTGCCATGACATTCCCGATCCAACCGAGATCCAGACACTCTCTTTATCCTCTTTAACTAACTTCAGTTGGTCAAAAGTACAGCGCACGGTGACCCCCGGCAAGTCATCAGTAAACAGCAAATTACTTCCGCCGCCAATGATTCTCCAGGGTAGGGAGGCGAGTTTTAGGTCAGATCTAAGGGTTAAGATGTCGCTCGGTTTATTTATTTCAATATAGTATTGAGTCTTAACATCAATTTGAAAAGTGTTGTGAGGTTTGAGCGAGTAGTTGGCCTGGATGTGCATATCAGTCTGTGTATAATGAAAACAAGTTTTAAGTAATTTTCCGCTTTTTATACAGGTTTAGATGCCGTTAAAAACCTGAAAAAGTAAGTTTTATTATAAAGGAAGAATAAATGAGTCAGCTAAAACTTTCTAAAGGTTCCTGGTCAACCCAGTCAGTTTTTATTATGGCGGCAGTTGGGTCTGCAGTTGGTTTGGGTAATCTTTGGAAATTTCCCTATATCACTGGTGAATACGGTGGTGGTGCTTTTGTTTTAGTTTATCTGTTTTGTATATTACTTATTGGAATTCCAGTCTTGTTCTCGGAGTTTATTCTAGGCCGTAATGGTAAGGCTAATCCGGTGCAGGCGATGGCTAATGTTGCACGCGAAAACAATGGTAGTAAAGCGTGGGCCGCCCTGGGTTTTAATGGTGTTTTAGCAGGCCTGTTAATTCTCTCTTTTTATTCAGTGATAGCCGGTTGGGCGCTGTTCTATTTTGTAGAAAGTGTACAGGGTAAATTTGTTGGTGCTGATGCAAAAGCGGTTGGCAATCTGTTTGAGGGCTTATTGGGCAGTCAGGTTGAACTGATTTTCTGGCACTCTCTTTTTGCTCTAACAACCATTGTTATTGTCGCCAAGGGTCTAAAAAGTGGCATTGAGAAAGCGATCAATTTCTTAATGCCCGGGTTGTTTTTTATTCTGCTTATACTCTTGGGTTATGCAACAACCACAGGTTATTTTGCCCAAAGTTTCGAGTTTCTGTTTAAACCGGATTTTTCAAAGTTGACCTGGAATGCGGTTCTTGTTGCCATGGGCCACGCTTTCTTTACTTTAAGCTTGGGTATGGGATCGATGATGGTATATGCCTCCTATGTATCTAAACAACACTCTATTGTTAAAGCCGGACTGTGGATTGCTTTTGCCGATACCATAATCGCTTTATTGGCAGGCCTGGTTATCTTTTCAATTGTTTTTGCAAATGGTTTAGAACCAGGCGCAGGTCCTGGACTCTTATTTCAGACTCTTCCGGTTGCTTTTGGCGAGATGGCTGGAGGTTGGCTATTTGGAAGCCTGTTTTTCGCTTTGGTAGTTATGGCGGCGCTTAGTTCTGCTATCTCTCTGATTGAACCTGCAGTTAGTTGGTTTGAACAGAATTGGGCAATGAGCAGAATAAAGGCTGCTTGGTTATTAGGCGCAATAGTTTGGGTGATTGGACTTGGAACTGTTCTTTCATTTAACGCTTGGGCTGACTTGCATTTCCTTCCAGAGAAAAGCTTTTTTGACTCTATTGATTTTATCACCGCTAATATCATGCTTCCATTGGGTGGTTTAATGATGACGATCTTTATTGCCTGGGTAATGAAAAAACAGGTTGTTGAAGCTGAACTCGAATTGCAAACAGAGCTATTAAATGTTTTCTATTTCATTATTAAGTGGATTGCGCCAATTGCTGTGATAATTGTATTTGCCTCTAACTTAGTTTCTAAAGAGAATCTCTGGCCAATGATTGCGGTGTCAATCGGAGTCTATTTGGTTTATTTGGTTAACAAAGTCAGAGCAGGGGGTGTTGCTGAGAGATAAGCTTGTCGCTGAAAAAAGCGAAGCCTCATTAGAAATGAGAAACTTCGTTTTTTGTAGTGATCACAGCCCTAAATTAATAAGTCGCTGTGTACTGGTTTTGTACCATGCGGTGCATCTCTAGATATTTGGCATTGGCTCTACGTTGCAGATTATGTGTATAACGCAAAATTGAACGCATAACATGGAATGTAAGCATTGGATGTTTTTCAACCAGGCCTTCAAAAGCATCTTTATGAAGCATAATCACTTGCGAATCTTTTTTAGCGATACATCTCATACTGTGGCCTCTACCATCTATAAAGCTTAGTTCGCCAATCATTGCGCCGTCTTTTAGCATATCGATGTGGATGGTATTGTCACCTGAAAGAACTTTTAGAATCTCTAGTTTACCGCTAGTTAAAAGATAAAGGGTTTCGTCTTTAGTGTCGGCTTCAAAAAGAATATCTCCTTTTTGCAGGTCCTTTAAAGTCACGGCTTCTGAAAGAACTTCACACTCCTCCATAGTTACGTCTTGACCCAAGATGGCTTCTGAAATTGTCTTCGCAATGCTCATTGTTGTAGTTTCCTCGATAAAAGTTATCTAATTTATTTTAACCGATTGCGAATGACTAAAAGGGTGAGCAGCCCGTAAATAAATTGATTTAAATTAATTACAGGACTAAATGAAGCTAGCTTATTAGCTTACCTGAGCTCTTCTACAGGAAAAAAAGTATCAAAGAATAGGCCCATTCCCCAGGAGAATAACAGAATCAATACAAACACAATTAAGTATGAACGCGCGGTTTTGTTGTGGATGAATTTTTCTTTCCAGTTTTCGCCTTTGATATGAGGAATGACAAAATATAAAAAAACAGCTACTGCGATGATTTGGGCG
>DBOI01000041.1 GCA_002299245.1 Hydrogenovibrio sp. UBA650 | reverse complement strand
AAGCTGGGACTAAACAACTAAACGTATCGAAACTCAGATTATGAACTTAACTGACGAAGAGTTTGAAGAACTCCTTTAGCCTTTAGAGAATTAAGCAAGTCTCTATTTAATCACACTTCACATTCATAGCCTCAAGTGCGGCAACCACATTAGCATTGACACTTTTCTTGCTAAAACGCCCTTTCTTTTGATTAAACTTACCAGCCTTCATTCCGGTAAATAGCTCAAGAGCATCATCAATATGACTCATGGTATAAACATGGAAATTACCAGCATCAACCGCATCTCTGACTTTTGCATTCAACATTAGATGTGCCGCGTTTGCCTGTGGAATAATTACCCCTTGAGAACCTGTTAAACCTCTGGCCTCGCAAATTTTATAGAAACCTTCAATTTTCTCATTGATCCCGCCAATCGGCTGAATTTCACCGAATTGGTTGATAGACCCGGTAATGGCCAAGTCCTGACGCATTGGAATTTGGGCAATTGAAGAGACCAGAGCCAGCAACTCCGCAGTTGAAGCAGAATCGCCTTCAACGCCACTATAAGATTGCTCCATTACAATTGAACCACTGAAGCCTAAAGCTTTATCACGCATGTACTTTCCACGCAAATAGCCAGATATGATCAACATCCCTTTAGAGTGAATCGGGCCTGCCATATCGACTTCTCTTTCAATATCAACCACACCTTCATCGCCTGCAGAAGCCTGAGCAGTAATTCTTACCGGTTGACCAAATGACTGCTTACCAACAGTCAATACAGTTAGGCCATTGACCATCCCAATATGAACACCATCCGTATTAATCAATACCTGTTGTTCGGTGATTGCCCGGTGATAATAATCTTCTGTCTGCCCAGTATGGAACTCCCTTTGCAGAATGGTGTTCTCAATGGTATCTCTGGTTACAGATTCCTCTTCATTAGCCAATGCAAAGGCATTTGCCTCTGCGAGCACATCTCTTAGAATTGCTTTGTTGCTGTAAAGCCTGGCTTCATCTTCCGCCAGTCTCGATGCATACTCGATCAATCGTTCAAACGCTGAGCTCTCTATCGGCAGGTTATCCCAATCTTGAACTTCTGATGCCAGCTGTTTTGCCAGACTGAGTTCATGTTCAGAAGTTCTCGCCAGTTCGACTTCAAATTCAACTTGCACCTTGAACAATCGGCTGAACTGGGCATCAATCTCCTGCAAAGCATAAAAATGAGCCGCCTGACCAACCAAAACCAAGGTTAGTTTCAACGGAAAATCAGGTAAATGATAAGGCGCAACACTACTTGAAGATGGCACTTCAAAGGTCATCTTTTTACTCATCAGGGCTGCTTTGAGGTTAGACCATATTTCCGGGTCTTTAAGCAACGACTGTATATTGAGAATTAAAAAACCGCCATTAGCTTTTTGCAGCAAGCCCGCTTGGTGGCTCATGGCCAGACTTAATGTATCTGTTGCATTAGCTGCTGCCGAATTGATGGTGTAACCAAACAGCTTCGGCATAGTCGCATTTTGTTCGTAAATAATTGGGGCGTGCTTGAGTTCACGGTTATCCACTAATAAATTGACTTCAAAGACAGACAACCCCTGTTGTTCTGCTAACAGTTCCTCAATACTTGTTTGAGTTGAAGAAGTAACCTGTTCCGCATTCTGATCCCAAAACAGGTGCAACTTAGAAACAATCCCTTTCTGTAACTGATCAAGATAATTATTAATTTCCTGAGTTTTACCGAACTCCATTTTCAGCGTTTTTATTAGAGGTTCAAGGTACTCTCTAGCCACTTCTGTATTTAGTTTTCTGCCGGCATCCATATACTCATGCTGTAGAAACGGAAAGTGAGTCAAACCTTTATTTAAGGCCTCTTCAACCTGATCAAAAGCTTTCATAAAGTGCTTTTGAGTCGGCTCATCAAAACTAGAAAGGTCTGCTGCTCGGTAATGTTTATCGTCAATCACCGCCGTCAACACAAAGTTGTTTTCAGCTTGATTAATCGCAATACTCAACTCTTCAGCTAAGTTGAAAGAATGTTCTAAAACTTCTTCTTGCTTGCGACTTAATTCATTATCCAACTGCTGGCTGCGCAATTGGTATGAGTGTCCATCAAACAACACTGGTAACTGGGTTTTTAGCTGGGTAACAAAAGACTCCACTGCATTTTTAAACTCAATGCCCTCTCCAGCCGCAAAGTAAAGATACTGGGTTTTATTCGCCTCAGAAAAATCAGAAACCAAAACTACATCACTAGGAATATCCTTCTGTTTGGCTGATCTTTTGAGCATGGCTTTGGTCATACCTATGCGACCGACACCCGGTTCTCCCATAATAAAAATATGGTTGTGGTTACGCTTCATATGTAAACCGAAATTCAGCGACTGATAAGCCCTGGGATGGAAGTGCTGCATAAAATCGAGGATTTCATTGTCTTTGCCGCCGATTTTTTCGGGATTAAATTGAGTCGCTGAGAGGTCTGTGTTTCGGTAAAGCTTTTTAGCTGAGAGTTTTTGCATATATTCTGGGATTTCTTTTGGCATTAAAAAACAAATCTAATATACCAAAAAGCCCGCTTTAAAAGCGGGCTTTTGATATTTAAAAAATGAACGCTAAAAGATTTAATAATCTTCACGGGGTGGATTGGCATGAATACGGTGAATACTCAAGTCAGCCCCCTCATACTGCTCATCTTCATCCATACGGATAGGTGCAAATGCATTGACAATCAGATAAACAATATAGCCACCAATAAAAGCGATTGCAACCAAGCCTTGAATGCCTTCAATTGCCTGTGCTGACATCACATTAAAACCAAACCAACCAACAGATAGAATCCATGCACCCAAAGCAAGAAACGGAATACTTGAAGGTGGATGAACCTGACGGATATTACCCTGCTTGTCATAACGATTATGGCGAGCACCTAAAACCAGAATTGCAGCTAAGGCAATCCAGCCACCTACACCGTGAACCACAATTGAACCGGCAAAATCATGGAAACCAGCACCAAAATTAGCTTCTAATCAAGCCTGGATACCAAAATTTCCATTCCAGGAAATACCTTCAAACAGAGGGTAGATAAACGCAACGGTTAAAAAGGTTGCTGCTAAAACAGGGTAAAAACGAGCACGTTCAGCAATACCACCGGAGACAATTGCAGGAATCGCCGCTGCAAAAGTCATTAAGAAAAAGAATTTAACTAACTCGTAACCTGACTTTTCAGTCATTGCTTGAGTTAACTGGCCATCGATATTGAAACCTAGAAAAACGCCATAGGCGACGCCATAACCAATAAAAAAAATAAGCTACGGTTGAGACACCGAGATCACTCATAATTTTCACCAGGGCATTAACCTGGTTTTTGTGCTGTACAGTCCCTACTTCAAGAAAAGCGAAACCCGCGTGCATAAACAGTACCAAAATGGCACCAAGTAAAATGAAAAGTACGTCTAAACTCGTGGTTAGCTGTTCCATTTTATCCCCTAAAACTATTTTAGAAACCGTCATTGGCCTCTAATTCATAAATACTCATACGATGAAAAAGTACAATACGTATGAACCAATACCCATCAAGAGAGGACACCAGCCCTTCTAATGAACCCAGCCCTTAAAACAAAAACCACACCAATTATTGAAATACACTCAACATTATTTAGAGAGCATGATGTAAGAGTCTATGTAAAGCTTGATTTCATGAATCATCCAGAGGTTCAAGGTAATAAATGGCATAAATTAAAACTCAATCTTCAACAGGCCATTAAGCAAAACAAAAGCAGCTTACTGACCTTTGGTGGTGCATACTCGAACCATATTGCAGCAACCGCTGCGGCGGCTAAACTCATAAAACGACCAAGCTTAGGCATTATTAGAGGAGAAGAACTTTCAGATAATCCTCAGAAATGGAGCCACACGCTAAAAAAGGCTCACGCAGACGGAATGCAGCTCAAGTTTGTAACTCGTCAAGAATATCGAAAAAGAACCGATACCGACTATTTAAAAGGCCTACAAGAACAATATCCAAATAGCCAAATACTTCCGGAAGGAGGTAGTAACAATCTAGCAATCGATGGTTTTAGCGATTTATGCATGGAAATCAATCGACAATGCCCTAACTGGACACAGCTTTTTACTGCCGTTGGAACTGGCGGGACTCTAGCCGGATTTAGCAGCTATGCCTATGCAGGAGAGAATACAAAAATAGCTACAAAAAAACAGGTCTTTGGAGTCAGTGCTTTAAAAAACAGTGAGCACCTTCTCCCGCAAATCCAAAAGTGGATCAAACAGCGGACAGGCAAGCTCAATTTTAAAGCCGATTGGAAGCTCCTAACCGAATACCACTGTGGTGGCTATGCAAAACAAAATCCTGAATTACTTGAATTCATCGACAGCTTCGAAACCAACTACAAAATCCCTCTTGAACCGATCTATACCAGCAAAACATTCTTAGCTTTTTTTAAAATGCTTAAACAAGGTAACATACCCAAAAAAAGCAATGTCATCCTATATCACAGCGGTGGCCTACAGGGCAATAAAATCTAAAAACTACTTTAATAAAAATACTTAACACAATAATATTATTAATAAAAACACACAAATAAAATTGCTTTCAAAAATAACAGGCCTGTTAAATTTGCTTGCAAACCAACCCTTTAAATATTTTGTTTTAGCTTTTGTACCATCAGGAATGATTACAAGCATCAAAGTAATTTTTGATATGATGCTCTAATTATTATTCACAGGCCAGTCATTGTCTTCTGAGTATCAGTTTTATATATTCAGTTTTCAATAACCGGTTAAAAATTTGTAAACGGAAGTTATCTTTATGAACATCAGCATTTTAGGGACAGGATTTGCAGCACTGACTGCAGTCAAACAAACAAGAAAAGCCAACCCAAATGCAGAAATCACTGTTATAGCACCAAATGAATCCTTCGATTACTACCCTAGCCTAATCTGGGTTCCTTCTGGGTTAAGAAGCGGAGATGATCTAAGAATAAACCTGCACAACTTTTTTAATCGCCAAAAAGTTCAGTTCATTCAAGCCTCGGTAGAAAACGTCACTAATGGCGGCCGCACAGTAGTTACAAATGAAGGTGAGTACCAAAATGACGGTTTGATCATTGCCACAGGTGGTCGTTTTATAAAAAAACTACCTGGCATTGAACATGCCATTACCCCTTGTGAAGGTATCGATGCCGCAAAACGTATAAAAGACCGCTTGGATGGCATGACAGGCGGAACCATTGCAATCGGCTTTGGCGGCAACCCCAAAGAACCTTCAGCAATGCGTGGTGGGCCTATGTTTGAATTCCTGTTTGGTATTGACAACCTGCTTCGCCGCCAAGGCCGTCGCGACAATTTCAAACTGGTTTTCTTTAACCCAGCACCAGAACCAGGCAAACGCCTAGGGCCAAAAGTCCCTGGAAACCTAGTCAAAATGATGGCTAAAAAAGGTATTGAGACACACCTTGGTAACAAAATGGTCGGTTTTGAAGAAAATCTAGTCAAGACAGAGGGTGGTGAATTTGAAGCCGATTTAATTCTGTTTATGCCTGGAATGACAGGTCCTGCATGGCTACCGAATTCTGAACTGCCTAAATCTGAGGGCGGCATGATCAGAGCCGACATGCACGCCAAAGTAGAAGGTTATGATAATGTCTATGTCGTGGGTGATGCAGGCAGTTTCCCTGGGCCAGAATGGCAAGCCAAACAGGCTCACGCCGCAGATTTACAGGCCACTGCCGCTGCCAAAAACCTAGTCAAATCTCTAAATGGCCAGACTGATTTCGAAGAGTTCAAACATGAACTGATCTGCATCGTCGACACGCTTACCCATGGAATTTTGGTTAAGAGAACAGACAAAGGCACCACCCTGCTTCCACCATGCAGACTGATGCACTTTGCAAAACGTGCATTTGAATGGATTTATCTGCGCCAGTATCGATAAACAACCAATCGATTTAGGCCTGTTTAGAGCACTCTATAAGGCCTGTTAAAAGTAAAGCCAGATTAAACTCTGGCTTTTTTATTACCAAACCATTGAATCTACTGACACCCTCAATAACATCCTATACACTAGTAATCCTGTACACTAATAGTGGATATATAACTAAATGACAATGTTGGATAACACTAAATGAAGAGCTACTCAAAAAACTTACAGGCCTCTCAAAATAGACTCGGTTTAATTTTGCTGGGCATGCTCGGTGGTTTTCTTATGCTTATCTCCACCACCAGCTATGCAGAAGTTGTCTCCGACCTTCAGCCAGTAGAATTGACGCCTACCGAAGAACAGGACTATCACAGCAAACTGGTTATCACCGCTCTGAAAACCGACTTTTTCAACAAACGGTGCCGTGGTATCAGTGTTGCCAAAAGCTTCAACAAAGTTAACCGCTTGTTTATCAACAAATACAGCCTGACAGCCAATAACTACATCAAACTCTACATAAACCCAGATGTTCGCCAGGAAAAACAACAGCAAGAGCGTGAGTTTAAAAAAAGCTTAAACAGTATCGGTGGCTGCAGTAAAGCAAGAAAGCTCAAATGGCGAAACACTCTTAACAAAGAGTTTGATGAACTCTACCAACAGGCCGAAACATCCACCTGGTACCCTGAAGAAAACTAATCACAGATCATTACCAATACAATGACATCCAGAGCAAACCTCATTACTCGTGAAGGCAGAGTCGCCCTAGAAAAAGAACTTGACCACCTATGGCGAATTGAACGCCGTGAGACCACTCAAGCTGTTACCGAAGCGGCCGCTCACGGAGACCGCTCCGAAAATGCCGAATACAAAGAAGGTAAACGCCGTCTACGGGAAATAGATCGCCGCATTCGTTTTTTAAGAAAACGCCTCGAAGTACTTCAAGTTGTCGAATACTCGCCCCAACAAGACGGCAAAGTCTTTTTTGGCGCCTGGGTAGAACTTGAAAATGAAAACGGTGACATTCACCAATACCGTCTTGTCGGTGCCGATGAATTTGATCCAAAGAAAAATGCCATTAGCATTAACTCCCCCATGGCCAGAGCCCTAATTGGAAAAGAAGTTGACGACGAAGTCAGCGTAGAAACACCAGAAGGCAAAAAACTCTGGTATATCAATCAAATTCAATACTCAGCCTTTCTAAAAGAATAACAACCCTACCCTCTTTTTCTGGCAAGACAGTTTAGTCTAAGTTATTATCTTATACAGTAAGTAATTAAGAGCATCCGAAAAGTTTTGCCTTGAATTCAAGCAGAATATCATTGCCCCCTTCCAGTAGAATTACCAGTCTTGGATTATGCTGATCTAACAGTTTTGGAAGGCGCTCTAGACCTTGCGCAGTTGTTTCGCCAGATAGACCGCCATTGACAATCTGCAGACCTGTTAAATCTGCCAACACCTGAGGATAAGCCTGTTCTGATTTAACGCCATTTCCTGCAGTCAAGCTATCCCCAAATGCAAGAATTACATCTCCCTGCTGCAAAGGCGTTAGCTGTGGTTTTGAACACCCAGCTAGCAACAAAGTTAAAACCAGTAATATCAAGCCTGTTTTTGTTTTAGAATAGCCAGTCATAAGATAAACTCAATAAACAATTTGATCATGTCATTTAAACAAAAATTCAGTTCGATAGCCAAACCTATAGGTTTTGTATTAATTGCGATCTCAACAATTGCCTGGTTAACTGTATTTACAATTCCTTTTTTAGAATTTGATATTCTTGAAATTGCCGGCATTATCACAGCTCTGATTATCCTCGGTGAAGTCGCTTTTTACCTGGGAATTCTCTGTCTCGGAAAAACTTACTGGGAAAAAATTAAGAGCTTCCTGTTAGACAAGCTCCAAGCTGCCAAAAACGATAGTAAAGTACAAGAAGATAAAACTTAAAAAGTTACTAAAAATAGCAAACTGGCTTATTTTTTA
>DBOI01000052.1:537-5975 GCA_002299245.1 Hydrogenovibrio sp. UBA650 | reverse complement strand
CTGGGTCAGCCCCTTATATTTTCTTGATTATTTAAAAATACGGCTGATAATCTTGAAATTATTTTGAATTAGCAGCGATTTGTCTTAGTTTGTCAATCTTAAGGCCGGCTTGATCAGCAAATTTGATTGCTCTGGCGAGCCTTGAAGGTGCTGAACGCCCCATACAGCCATGTTGAAGATCGCCATTAATCGCTTCAATCAGGCCTTGCATTAATTTCTCACGGTCATTGACGGAATTGGTTAACCAGTCCTGAATATCCAAAACATCATTTGCTACAGCGTTCATTACTTCAGCGTGTTGATTCATTAAGGCTTCCACTTGCCCGCCCACTTCAAGGCCTGCAATATTGGTTGTGAGTATGTATAGGTTTTTCCGAACCAGTTCATAGCTGAGCTCGTCTTCTGAGTCCAGCATAAAGCTCGGTAAATCAACTTGCGAGAGCGCTTCAAAAACCAGTTTGGCATTTGGCCCGTAAATTGGAGAAGGTAAGACAACTTTACTATCCATGCCTTTTTTCTTTTCGAACCACACAGATATTACTGTAGGCTTCTCAATAGCAGCGGCCTGCCAATCTCTAGGCAGTAGTTCGTTTTGCAGTAGGATTAATTTGTCTTTCCAGGTTGCAGGGATGCTGTTCAAGGTTGCTGCAATATCCGCTTCACCAACTGCGACTAATACTGCAGTTGGGTCAGAAATCTCTGTTGCAATAAGCTCGATGTCCATATCTCTGGTGACACCTTGAACCGGGTAGCCTAAACGCAAAAAACCTCTGGCAAAAACACTGCCAAGTTCACCCAGGCCAATGACAATAATTGGTTGCTTCATCTGATTTCCTTTAGTAACAGTATCTAGTAAAAAAGTATACTTGGTGTGTGTGTCAAGCGTCGAGTTTACGCACTTTACATACAAAATACTCTATAAGTTGTTGATTAGTGCAATTTGCACCAAATTGGAATATTTAACTGTTGAGTTCAGTGTAAAATATTCAAAAAAAGTACCAGGGATATTATCAATGAATGAGCAAAAAGCAAAGTTTACTTGGCATTATTATGTCATGGCTGCGGGCGCACTTTTGGCTATGTTGGCAGCGACCTTGGGTTCCACAGGTGGGATTGTTTCAGGCCTGGCAATTGCGGTTATCAGTACCCCTAAATTACCCTTTCAAGGCCTTACTCGTTTTGTATTTTATATTTTGTTCCTTATTCTTTATGTCTTTGCCTTTCCAGACCCGGAAGTTGTCAGAGAGATGATGAGTCAGCCAGGAAAATATTAACTCTGAATTAGCCGGTAAATTTCATGTCAGATTCAAAAGCATTAGAAGATTATTTAAAAATCATCTACAAATTGGAAGGCAGTGGCCCCGAAGACAAAGGCGTGCAGACCTCGATTATCGCTGATCGCCTGTCAATTTCACAGGCCTCTGTTTCTAACATGATTAAAAAGTTGGCAGACAAAAATTACGTCAGTTACGAGCCATACTATGGAGTCAGTCTGACTGAATCAGGTAAAAAAATTGCCTTGAATATGGTTCGACGCCATCGAATTCTCGAACTTTACCTAGTTGAACGCTTGCATTATTCCTGGGATGAAGTCGACGAAGAGGCTGAAGTATTAGAGCACGCAATGTCCGATAAGCTGGCAAACCGAATGTGGGAAGATTTAGGCCAGCCTACACATGATCCGCATGGTTCTCCGATTCCTTCGTTAGATGGTGTGGTCATGGCTCAGAATTGGCAGGCCTTGATTGATATTCCTTTGGATAAAGCTATAAAAGTTAAACGTATAAAGAATAGAAGTCCTGAAGAGTTGCGATACCTAGCTAATATTGGGCTTACCACCGGAGTTTCTCTCAAGGTAAAGAATGCGGCACCATTGAATGGCCCACTTTTAATTGAGATTAATGGGCAAGATTTTCACGCAATTGATTATCGTCTGGCTATGGCGATAATGGTCGATCAACTCTGAAGCTGAGGCAATTCATACAGTTATGAAAAATGAATTTTTTGCAGAGGTTTTGGGTGGCCTGTCAACAGCAGTAATCTGGGTTGATTCGGATCGAAAGATTCAATATATGAATGTGGCTGCAAGTGAGCTGTTTCAGCTTGGTGAAAGTAGAGCCATTGGCAAAGAGTGGCGCTACTTGCTACCTAATCTTGATGTTGAGTTAGTTAATAATAGCCAACAGAAGGTAACGGTTCATGAGTACGCCATAGAAACCCCCGGTTTTGAACGAATTCGTGTGAGTTGTAGAATTACGCCCTATCAACTGAATCAGAAAAAAGGCTGGCTGATTGAACTTTACGACAATGAACGTCATCATCGCATCATTGAAGAGGATGAGCGATGGCATCAGTATGAAGCCGGAAACCTATTGGTCAAAACCTTAGCACATGAAGTAAAAAACCCGCTAGCAGGAATTCTTGGTGCAACCCAATTATTGCAGAAAAGACATCAGGGTGAACAGAAAGAGCTGGCGTTTTTAGATGTTATCTCCAAAGAGGTAATTCGACTAAAAAACCTGGTTGATCGGATGTTAGGTCCTGGTAGTAGCGCAACTAAAGAACCTCACAATATCCATTTGGTAATCAGGCATATATTACAAGTTATTGCCGGCGAAAAACCTGACAATGTTGCTATCAAGCTTGATTATGATCCGAGTATCCCTGAGATAACGATGGACTTTGATGCCATGGTTCAAGCGATGATGAATTTGGTAAAAAATGGTATTCAAGCCATGCGAAATACCGGTGGTTTTTTAACAATCAGAACCCGAGTTGAACATAAGTTTACCTTGGGAAGTAAAACCTATCCACTGGTAGCTGTGATCTCAATCAAAGATGAGGGCGAAGGTATCCCTGAAAATGTGTTTGATTCGATTTTTTATCCAATGGTGACAAGTAAAAAAGAGGGGACGGGACTTGGGTTGCCTGTTTCTCAAAATGTATTGAGACAACACGGTGGTTTGATTGTCGCTGAGAGTGAGCCGGGAAGAACTGTGTTTTCGGTCTACTTGCCTATTAATTTGCAGGAAAATAACAATGAGCATTGAAACAGAAACAGTCCACGAAGAAGAATTCTCTGATCCTATTGTTTGGATTGTTGATGATGATGCTTCTATAAGATGGGTGATTGAAGCGGCGCTAGAAGACAAACAATACACAATTAAAGTGTTTGATTCACCGGTGATGGCGCTTAAGTCTTATGAAGAATTTCCGCCGTCAGCCGTTCTGAGTGACGTGCGTATGCCAGATATGGATGGCCTGACTTTTATGGAAGCCATCCATGAACTGGATAAGAAAATTCCTGTAATTATTATGACTGCGCATGCCGATCTGGATACTGCAGTAAAATCATTTCAAAGTAGGGCTTTTGAATATCTGCCAAAGCCGTTTGATATTGATGAAGCAATTACTCTTGTTGACCGCGCGGTTAAGCGCTTCATGTCTGGAGGACCGCGCAGAACTAGAAAATCAACTAAAACCGAAAAGCAGCCGCTAAACATTATTGGTGCTGCACCAGCAATGCAGGAAGTTTTTCGTGTATTGGGGCGAGTATCACAACTTGATGTAACGGTTTTAATTAATGGAGAGACAGGTACTGGTAAAGAGTTGGTAGCTAAAGCATTGCATGAGCTCAGCCCGAGATCAGGCAAGCCGTTTGTTGCACTCAATACTGCCGCTATACCTCGAGAGTTATTAGAGTCTGAGCTGTTTGGGCATGAAAAAGGCTCTTTTACTGGTGCTCACTCGCAACGAGTGGGGCGTTTTGAAGAAGCTAATGGCGGAACCCTGTTTTTAGATGAAATAGGCGATATGCCTGTTGATTTGCAAACACGATTATTACGTGTCTTAAATGATGGCAGCTTCTACCGTGTTGGTGGAAAAGAACCCATTAAAACAGATGTTCGTATTGTTGCTGCAACACACCAGAATATGGAGCAGATGGTTATTGACGGTAAGTTCCGTGAGGATTTGCTGTATCGCTTGAATATTATTCGTATCAAAGTTCCAGCGCTCCGAGAGCGTTCCGAAGATGTGCCTTTATTACTGCGCTTCTACCTGGAACTTGAGGCTAAAAACTTGGGTCTCGAAGAGAAGAATCTTAGTAAAGATGTCACTAAGTTCTTAGCACATTTACCGTGGCCAGGAAATGTTCGCCAACTTAGAAGTCTGTGTACATGGTTGACGATAATGGCACCGGATAAAACTGTTCATATGGAAGACTTACCGCTGGAATTGCAAAACCCAACGGAATCGATTGATCTCAATCGTTCAGATGACGATTGGCAGCAGCCTCTTAGAATGTGGTCAGAGAGCTTTATACGCAGTGGTAGAGAAGGTTTACACACAACTGCAGAGCAAATGTTTGAGCGTACACTGATTGACGTTGCCTTAAAAAATACCGCTAACCATCGCCAAAAAGCAGCAGTCCTTCTGGGCTGGGGACGCAACACTCTAACGCGAAAGATTCAGGCTTTGGATATGGAAGACAGAGATTAACAACCGATGATTTGGGAATCCTGGCAATACTTAATGACCTCGCCTCAAATCAAGCAGGCGAAGACACTGGGTTTTTTGAAAGAGTCAATTGCTTTGTCTGCCAGAGCCAAGCGTTGTCAAAAAGAGTGGAGCCTTCACTATGAGCAGTGTCGGCAAGCTATCAATAGGGCTGCAAGTAGAGCCGTTCAAAAACGCACAATTTTGATATTTGGAGCCGGTACCTTAAACGACATTCCGATTGATAGTCTGGCCGTGACTTTTCAACAAGTGATTCTTGTTGACCTGGTGTTTTTGGAAGCAGCAAGAAGAAAAGCTGGTTTGTATGAAAATGTTAGGCTGGTTGAGCACGATGTAACCGAATCAATTCACTGGATTGAAGAGGGCATGGATCTGGTACAACAACCAAATCGTTGGTTAGACAGTAAGAGTATTGATTTGGTTATCTCTTTGAACCTTGTTACCCAATTACCTTTAATCCCTGTTCGCTGGCTGATAAACAAATATAACTATTCTGAACAACAAGCTGACATCGTTGGCAAACAACTAATTTATGCGCATTTGAATTACTTAAGGCAATTTGCTGGAGAAGTCTGCCTGATTGCCGACAGAGCTGATCACGAATTTGATAAACAGGGCAAATTGGTTGATCAATATGACCCGTGGTGGGATATAGAAGCTCCGCAGGCGGAATCCAGTTGGGAGTGGGAAGTTGTTCCTCCTGGCGAAGGTATCAAAGGGCATTGGCAAAAGAATACCGTTGGAGTTTCTTTCTTGTAGTTGTTAAATTCTTTACCTTTATAATTCAAAAAGAAGCCTCATATTATCAATAAATGGGCTTTAATTCTCTTAAGTCTTATTGCTTTCAAGTCTCTATCTGATGGATCATAAGTACCTGAAAAAATAAGGTTTTTCTAATAGCTTGAATTCAACTAATAACT
>DBOI01000052.1:0-213 GCA_002299245.1 Hydrogenovibrio sp. UBA650 | reverse complement strand
ACTGTCTGAATTGGCTTAGCTATGTTTTAATCATGCCTACAAATAAACAAGCTATATACATTAGCTGTAGATAAAATCTCAAAGTTCGGTGCTAACTCATTATGAAAATCCAAGTCTGTCGAAAGTGTGGTAAACAAAATGTCGTTGTTTCAGGCCCATTATCGCAATGCCTGTTTTGTAACTCTTCTGATCTAGGTGAAGTTTTAAATTATG
>DBOI01000124.1 GCA_002299245.1 Hydrogenovibrio sp. UBA650 | reverse complement strand
GTTATCTGGGTCAGCCCCATATTTATTTTGATTATTCAGACTAACCAACCCACTTGCGGGCATTTCTAAATAGGCGCATCCATGGCGCATCTTCCTGCCAATCATCTGGGTGCCAAGAGTTCTGAACCGTTCTAAATACACGCTCTGGATGCGGCATCATAATGGTGACGCGTCCATCAGGAGTAGTAAGGCCTGTCATTCCATTAGCGGTACCGTTTGGATTGAATGGATAAGCTTCGGTAGCTTGTCCTTGAGCATCAACATAACGAACACCCACCAAGCCATCGACATCAGTTGCCGAACCAGTTCCAAAGTCCATACGCCCCTCACCGTGAGCCACTGCCACAGGAATGCGCGTACCCGCCATGCCTTTTAATAGAATAGATGGCGACTCTTCAATCTGCACTTGTGAGAAACGAGCTTCAAACTGTTCTGACTCATTGCGCACAAACGCCGGCCAGCTTTCTGCTCCCGGAATAATCTCTTTAAGATTAGACAACATCTGACAACCGTTACAGACACCTAAAGTGAAAGTATCTTCACGCTTAAAGAAGCTTTCAAACGTAGCACGTGCCGTGTCATTAAACAGGATAGAGTTTGCCCAACCGCGACCAGCTCCTAAAACATCACCGTATGAGAAACCACCACAGGCTACCAGGCCTTTAAATTCATCAAATGCAACTTCACCAGACAAGACATCGGTCATGTGCACATCTATCGCATCAAAACCAGCCTTAGTGAAAGCCGCCGCCATCTCTTGCTGACCGTTGACACCCTGCTCTCGCAGAATCGCTACTTTTGGTCGTGGCAGGCCTGTAAATTCTGCAGTAATATCGTCATTAGCATCAAATGAAACCACTGGCGATATTTCAGTATTATCAGAACTCTGGATTGCATCAAACTCTTGCTGAGCGCAGTTTTCATTATCACGCAGTGCTTGGATGCGATATGAAGTCTCAGACCACCAGGCCTGTAGATTTGCTCTAGGCATATTTAACATTGAATTGCCGTGAGCAGTAATCTTAATTTGATCATTGTCAGCCGTTGAACCAATCCAATGAGCCATATCTGCAAGCGAGTACTCAGCCAGAATAGCTTCAACTTTAGCTCTGTCAGCTACTTTAACCTGGATAACAACCCCAACCTCTTCAGCACACAATGCAGCAATAGGCTCAGAGCCTAGAGCACTTACATCAACATCAATACCACAGTGACCAGCAAATGCCATTTCTAATAATGTAACTAATAGACCACCATCAGCACGATCGTGATAGGCAAGCATTAGGTCATCTGCCATCATCGCCTGAGTGGCGTTAAACATATTCAATAGATCATCAGCACTATCTAGATCAGCAGAGACATCACCTACTTGGTTATAAACCTGGGCCAGACAGCTGGCACCAACACGGTTTTGGCCTTTACCAAGATCAATCGCCAATAGCTCGGTTTCACCAAGGTCTGTTCTTAGCTGAGGTGTCACTGTTTTACGAACATCTTCAACAGGTGCAAAGGTTGTAATGTTTAGCGACATTGGCGAGATAACCGCCTTGTCATCACCAGCATCATTCCAAACCGTTTTCATCGACATGGAGTCTTTACCAACTGGAACCGCAATTCCAAGTGCTGGACACAATTCTAGACCTACTGTTTCCACCGCATCGTAAAGTGCAGAATCTTCACCTGGGTGCCCTGCTGCGGCCATCCAGTTTGCAGAAATCTTAATATCACTCATCTTCTCAATTTTGGCACAGGCAATATTGGTAATTGCTTCAGCAATCGCCAAACGAGCAGAGGCCTTTGGATTGATTAACGCTACAGGAGGACGTTCACCAGAAGCCATGGCTTCACCGGTATAACCGTCGTAATCAGAACAGGTAATACCCGCATTCGCGACCGGAACCTGCCAAGGGCCAACCATTTGATCACGCGTGACCATACCAGTAATGGTTCTATCCCCAATCGTAATTAGGAAGTTCTTGCTGGCAATCGTTGGTAGCTTCAGTAGACGCTCAGTAACATCTGCAAAATCTAAATTAGCCGTTTCAAAACCGGCCTGTGGAATCTTACGAGATTCAACTGTACGGTGCATTTTTGGTGGTTTACCGAGCAGCACGTTCAGAGGCATATCAACTGGATTATTTTCAAATACCGTGTCGTTAACAATTAGCTCTTGCTCTTTAGTCGCTTCACCGACGATTGCATACAAGCAGCGCTCACGTTTACAGATCGCTTCAAACTGATCAATTTTTTCAGCGTGAATCGCAATGACATAACGCTCTTGGGATTCGTTACTCCAAATCTCCATTGGCGACATTCCTGGCTCATCGTTTGGTACTTTTCGTAGATCGATACGCCCACCTTTACCAGCATCATTCACCAGTTCAGGGAAAGCGTTAGAGATACCACCAGCACCCACATCATGGATCGAAGCAATTGGGTTTTCTTTACCAAGATAAGTACAACGATCGATAACTTCTTGCGCTCTACGCTCCATCTCTGGGTTTTCACGCTGTACAGAAGCAAAATCTAAATCTTCAGAACCCGCACCGGTATCAACCGAAGATGCCGCTCCTCCTCCAAGGCCGATCAACATCGCTGGACCACCTAAGATAACCAGTTTAGCACCAACAGGAATGTCGCCCTTTTGGACGTGTTCTTCACGAATATTTCCAAGGCCACCCGCCAACATAATTGGCTTGTGATAACCGCGAATTTCTTCGCCGTCGTGAGTAATAAACGCATTTTCATAGGTACGGAAATAACCGTTAATCGCCGGGCGACCAAACTCATTATTGAAACCAGCAGCACCCAACGGCCCTTCTGTCATAATTTCCAGCGGAGTAACAATGCGCGAAGGCTTACCGTAAGCACGCTCCCAAGGCTGCTCAAAACCTGGGATATTCAAGTTAGAAACCGTGAACCCAGTTAGACCAGATTTTGGTTTAGAACCCTGCCCTGTTGCACCTTCATCACGGATTTCACCACCAGAGCCTGTCGCTGCACCCGGCCAAGGCGAGATTGCAGTTGGGTGGTTGTGAGTTTCAACTTTAATCTGGAAGTGAACATTTTCGGAGTTAGTGCCGTATTGTCGGGTTTCAGGATCAGGGAAAAAACGAGTTGCCGCTGCCCCTTCAATAACCGCAGCGTTATCACTGTAGGCAGAAAGTACACCTTCAGGACTCTTTTGATAGGTATTGCGGATCATGCCAAATAGTGAGTTAGGCTTATCTTCACCATCAATAGTCCAGTCAGCATTAAAGATTTTATGACGGCAATGCTCCGAGTTTGCCTGGGCAAACATCATTAACTCTGCATCACTCGGATTGCGTTCCAGGCCGTTAAACGCATCGACCAGATAATCGATTTCGTCCGGACTTAGAGCCAGCCCCATCTCGGTATTGGCTTTTGCCAAGGCTTCACGGCCTCCGCTCATTACGTCAACTGTGCTCAAAGGTTTTGGTGACTGGTGGGAGAATAGATCATCTAACACTTCAAAATCATGAGAGACCTGTTCCATCATTCGGTCATGGACTAGAGCTTCCATCGCTTTTTGATCAGCTGGAGCAACTCCTTCAAAGGTATAGACAATTCCTCGTTCAATACGGTGAATGTGCTCAATACCACAGGTATGGGTAATATCGGTTGCTTTAGAAGACCACGGAGAGATCGTTCCTAAGCGCGGTGTAACCACACAACTATTTAGCTGAAGTGTAGAAGTTAAATCAGATTCAGAGTTGTTAAGTAAAACCTTTAGGTGAGCAATTTCAGTCTCTGTCAAATCACCATCAAGATCGACAAAATAGATAAACTGAGATTTTACTGCTTGAATCGCCCCAACCTGCTTAAGTTTGGATAACAATTGAGTGAGACGATAGTTTGAATGTGCTGGATTTCCCCAGATGACTTGCATAGATTTGGACCCTATAGAACAACAAAGCCCTCGTTAAGAGGGCGATTAAATTTATTTTGGTAATAAACCGAGGCTTTCAAAGATGTATCTTCTCTGGCTCGCATTAAGAGGCTTGTCTCCTTCAGGCGAGCTGGCTTTTAAGATAACTTTTTCTTGATCGGCATCTGATTTTTCAAGTTTCAGTTTGATTAGCTCTGGCAAATCCTTTTTATCAGCATCCCTCCAGAAAGCCAGGCCAGAGAAAAGACCGCTCTCCTCACGAACAGATTTAGGAACGGCTACCCAAAGCTCATTATTATTTGCCTTAACCTTATCGATTGACCAGGCTGCACGATAGATCATAGCCTGAAGATAAGTCCAAGCCTGATCCATAGAAGTTCTGAAAGCCAAACCTCCAAGCTCTTCGCCATCTACAATCTCAACTTGCTGCTCGGTGATTTTTAACTGCGCTAAAGCTTGTTCGCTACTCGATCCAAAGAACACCATAACTTGATAAAGTGCTTCAGCTTCAAATGCAGGATTGAATGGACGTAAACGCCACTGTTGGTCAATATCTTTGGCTTCATTGGCATCAGGAGACCACATCTCATTGTGGTTAACAAAAACCTTAACTAAACCGGCTTGCAGATCCGTTTCAACACGTGCGATAAACTTATCATAAATACCATCAGCAACAGTGTCTCGCCAGCTGTTAAAGAATCTGGTTAGAGGCCCTTGATCATCAAGCGGCGCTATATCTGTTCGACTGACGTAGTCAGTTTTCATCAGGCCAATATCTTTACGCTCTGTTTCAATTGTAAAGCCTCGAGAGACAAAGAAACGTTTTAGACTGCTCCAAACCTGCTCACTGTTTTCTGATTCAATTTCAACCCAACGCTCCGAAAGGTTACTGTTTATTCTCAAACCACTTGCTTTGAAGTTGGGGATATGGTCGTAAGTATCCTTATCAGCCAGTGCATCCTGTTCTGCCTTTTGCAAAGCCAGCGACATCTCAGTACGAGGTTTTGCAGGATTAAAGAGGTTAGGTGGCATCTCTAGTTTTTTAACTAGCTTTGCTTCATCTTCACGGTAACTGCCTTCGGTACCAAATGTATTTTGGATAGTTGAACAACCTGAAAGTACAGCCAGTGAAGCTGATACCACAATGGTTTTTGCTAAAAGACGCATAAAACATTTACCCTTAAATTATTTGCTAGATTTTCACACCAGCAGCTTCGACTGCTTGACGAACTGTTGGTTTTGCCTGTTCTGACAAAGGGGTCAGTGGCAAACGAATAGCCTCACCCATGAAGCCCATTTGCGAGACCACCCATTTCACAGGAATCGGATTAGACTCAATAAAAATATCACTATGCAGCTGTTGAAGCGGAGCATCTAACTCTCTAGCCTTAACTGCATCACCCGCCAAGGCTGCTGCATAGATATCATGTAATTGCTGCGGCACTATATTCGCCGAAACAGAAATACCACCGTGACCACCGGCAAGAATAAAATCTACCGCAGTCGCATCATCACCGGTATAAAGATCAAAATCCACATCCACAGCAGATTTAATCTGCGCCACCCGATCAATCTCGCCTGTTGCTTCTTTGATGCCAATTATATTGTTAATTTTTGACAGGCGAATAACCGTTTCAGGCAACATATCACTGGCAGTACGACCCGGCACATTATAGAGAATCTGAGGAATATCAACGGCCTCAGCAATTTTTTTATGATGAAGGTAGAGACCTTCTTGAGTTGGCTTATTGTAATAAGGAGATACCAACAAGCATGCGTCTGCACCAGCCTCTTTGGCACACTTGGTTAGATGAATCGCTTCAGAAGTTGAGTTAGCACCTGTTCCAGCAATTACCGGAATACGACCATTCACTTTGTCAACGACAAAGCTAACGACTTCACAGTGCTCTTCAAAATCAAGCGTGGCCGATTCACCTGTGGTTCCCATGGCAACAATCGCATCAGTGCCAGATTTAACGTGAAATTCAACCAATTTTTCCAAGGCATCAAAATCTACAGATTCATCTTCTAACATCGGAGTGACTAGCGCCACCATACTGCCTCTAAACACAGCGAATTTCTCCATTAAAGCAAAGATGCTAATCTTACCCTTTCACCCCTTTCAGTTCAACAATTTAATCTGCCGAAAGACATTAATTAACTGTTAGAAAAAATTGTGCTTATTTGATATTGCGCCACCTGTAAAAAGTCGGCATACTGGAACCAGTTTCAAGCAAAACAGGAAGCCTAAATGAGTATTCAAATTGGTGACAGTATTTCAAGCTTCAACCTACCTGCCACTTCAGGCAGAACTATTTCTGAACAGAACTTTTTAAACCAATACAGCGTTGTCTACTTTTATCCAAAAGACAGTACCCCGGGGTGTACGACTGAAGGTCTAGATTTCACCGCGCTTCATTCAGAATTTAAACAGGCAAACACTCAAATATTTGGTGTTTCCATGGATTCCATGAAACGTCACGACAATTTCAAAAACAAACAAGAGTTCTCTTTTGACCTAATCTCTGACCCCGAGGCAGAGCTTTGCAAAATATTCGATGTGTACCAGCTCAAAAAGAACTTCGGTAAAGAGTATATGGGCATAGTCCGAAGCACTTTTGTTATTGACCCCGAAGGCAAACTGGTCAAAGAGTGGCGACAGGTTAAAGTAAAAGGCCACGCCCAAGAAGTACTAGATAGCATCACTGAACTACAAAACGCATAAATCGCACAAAGGAAACCAGATGACGAATGAAGCTAGACGCTTATTTATCCTCGATACCAATGTATTGATGCACGACCCTATGGCACTGTTCAATTTTGAGGAACACGACCTTTTTATATCAATGACCGTTCTTGAAGAACTTGATGCTGGTAAAAAAGGAATGTCTGAAGTTTCTCGCAACGTCAGAGAAACCAACCGTTTAATTGATCAAATTATCAGTGATGCCAGTTTTGAAGAGATAAAGAATGGCCTACCCCTGGAAAGAATTCATCCTAATGCAGAGTTAGAAAGCCTGCATCTGGGACTGTTATTCTTTGAAACCGAACCCTTAATTTCAGAGCTTCCGGCATCTCTGCCAAGCCATAAGGCCGATAATCATATTCTGCAAACAGGCCTGGCACTCAAGAAACAATTTCCTGAGCGACAAGTTACTCTGGTAACCAAAGATATCAATATGCGAATCAAGTCCTCAACCGTGGGACTTCACTCTGAGGACTACTTTAATGACCGCGTGCTTGAGGATGCAGACCTTCTCTACACTGGCTGGGAAGAACTCCCTGCCAACTTTTTTGAAGAGCATGGCAAAAGCATGAAATCCTGGCAAGACGGCAGCTCAACATTCTACGAGCTAGACGTTGATGAGCACTGTAGATGGTTCCCGAATCAATGTCTTATCAGTCAGAATGACGCAGGCTTTAATGTGATTGTTAGGCAGGTTAAAAATAACAAAGCTACTCTCGAATATATGCAAGATTTCACCAACCCTAACAACTCTATCTGGGGAATCAACTCGCGCAACGCAGAGCAGAATATTGCACTGAATTTCCTGATGGATCCTGAAATTGATTTTCTGACATTACTTGGTGTAGCCGGTACCGGTAAAACTCTTTTAACCCTGGCCGCAGCACTTGAACAGACATTGGATGAAAACCTCTACAATGAAATCATTATGACGCGTGCAACCATTCCGGTTGGTGAAGATATCGGTTTCCTGCCTGGTACAGAGGAAGAAAAAATGACTCCCTGGATGGGCGCATTAATGGATAACCTTGAAGTCCTCACTCAATCTGAAGGCTATACTGACTGGGAAAAAGAGAGCACACAGCAGCTGTTAAGTAAGCGCATTAAGATAAAATCGATGAATTTTATGCGTGGTCGAACCTTTCAGAAAAAGTTCATCATTATCGATGAAGCTCAGAATCTGACTCCCAAACAGATGAAAACACTGATCACTCGTTCTGGCGAAGGTACAAAAGTTATCTGCCTCGGTAATATCAGCCAGATTGACTCGCCATATTTAACGGAAACCACTACCGGCCTGACCTATGTGGTAGATCGCTTTAAGTACTGGCACCATAGTGCGCACATAACCCTGCAACAAGGTGAGCGCTCTCGTCTTGCGGAGTTTGCTTCCGATAACCTGTAAACATTTAATTAAGCACAAAAAAAGGCCGTTTAAGGCCTTTTTTGTTTTTTATGTTTTAAAAAATATCAATCGATATTTTTTCTGCCAAGAGCTTGAGCTTGCTCTTCTTCAGTTGGAATTCTGAAACCAAGCTCAACAGCACGCTCACGACAGTAGTTAATCGCAAACTCAAGCAACTCACCAACCGCGCGATGACGGAATTTATGTTTTTGGCGTACATGAGAGAATGGACGTAAAATTGGAGGGTTCAACGGAATGGCTTTTAAGGTGCCTAAACGCAGCTCTTTAGACAGTGTTGTTCGAGAGACTATCGCTAAACCGACTTCTGACTCAACCGCCATTTTGACAGCCTCAGGGCTTCCAAGCTCCATTACGACATTAAGATCGCTGTAGCTGAAGCCCTGTTCACGAATGTATGCATCAATAACTGAACGAGAACCCGAACCTTCTTCACGTGAGATATAACCGTACTTACGAAAATCTTCAACAGTGACTTTATCGCGTTTTGCCAATGGATGATTATTAGGACAAACCAACTGCATCTCATCAATTCGACAAACATCAACTTCAAGGTTCTTGTTTTGTACTGGTGCTTCAACAAGGCCCAAATCGATCATATTGTTTTCAACCATAGAAACAATTGCATCGGTGTTACCAACCTGCAGGCGAATATTGACATCTTCAAACTCTCGTTTGAAGGCTCCTAGTAAGCTAGGCAGCATATATTCGGCAATAGTGGTACTTGCACCAACAACCAATGTACCAGTCACTTCGCCTGTTAATTCGCGAACTTCACTATTCATCTTTTCATAGTGTTCAAGAATTTTATCGGCGTAGTCATAAACGACTTTACCTGCATCGGTAAGAGTAATTTTATTGTGGGTTCGATCAAAAAGGCGGGTATTAAAAAAATCTTCGAGCTGTTTGACTTGGAAAGTTACAGCAGGTTGAGTCATATGCAATGTCTCAGCAGCTTTGGTGAAACTCATAACTTTGGCTACGGTGTGGAATACTTGAAGACGTCTATCAGCCATCCGTAACTTCCTTTATGCTCGATAAAATTAATTTTGGTTGGGTGAATATATGAGTTTATAACTAAAATGTCAATCCACTTAATGGCTATATAAGTACTTTTTAGTCAATTAATAGGTTAAAAACTTAATTTGGGTTAAAAAAGTGGCCAAACACGGCATAAAACACTACATTTAAAAGGGTTATTGAAAGCCTTCATTTAGTCGGCCTTATTGCTATCAGATTTAGCTTCTTTCAACTCCTGACGCAAGACTTCAATTTCACTGCTCATATGCTTCATAATTTTTTCAACCTGCTCCTCATTATCAGCCTGCTGCTGAGCAAGTCTTTTCTCGGTCTGCTTTACATAATCAAGAATATCTTTTTCCAGTTTTTGCTGATCACTACCAATCAAAAAAGCCGAAATATTAGCAGTAACTAAGGAGAAAAAAACAACCCCGAAAATCATCAAGACAAGCCCAAAACTTCTTCCACTTTCAGAAGTGGGCACAACATCGCCATAACCGACCGTGGTAATGGTTACCAACGCATACCATATTCCATCCCACAAACTCCTATCCTCAAGATACGCAAACAGCGATCCAGCGCCTAGAACAATGAAAGCGGTAGCAATTAAAACCTGACCAAAACGGTTTCGGTCGAGAATAGTTATAAAATCGCGTGCAAAACTGGTGAAAAACCTTATAAACAGAACCAAGCGTAACGAGCGAATAACCAGAGCCCAGTCATTGCCCCATTCAATAAGCGGGAAAGCCAGACAGACAATAACGACATTAAGCCAATTCTCTCTAAGGTAGAGCCAGCGATTTTTAACGTTATAAAGATTGACCGCCAACTCAAAGAAAAATACCAACCAGACCAAGTGAGTTAGCCAGTTTGACTCTTCGAGCATGCCACTGTAATACATAAATACCTGGGCAAACACAACCAACAGAGCCATCAGTACCAAAACTTCAAAAACTCTGCCGACTCTTCTCGCCTTGTAATCCTCTAATGGATTTACTCCAGCGACGCCAAGAACTGCACTAAATCTCATATAGATCTCACTAATATCACTGAGTCGTTAGCAATTATTTACTCAAAACTCGTTTGGCCAATTCAGGTAAGGATTCTCTGCCATTTAATGCTTGATCCATCAACCAGTTTTTGACAAATGACATACGATTTGCAACCGGTAGCATGAATTTTCTAAAAGCTACTTTTAATGATGCATCCTGCTTAAATAGCCAGTCAAATGCCTCCATTGACCTTTGGACAATTTCATTATCTCCGCGACGCCAGCGCTCATATTTTCGCAACACCGAATAACTACCAAAATCTTTGCCTGCGTCGCGAGCTTCAACCACTTTTTCAATCAGAGCCGCAGCATCCAAAAGCCCCAAGTTAACACCCTGTCCAGCTTGTGGATGGATTGTGTGTGCTGCATCTCCAACCAAAGCCAAGTGTGGTTTTACATAGTGTTCAGCATGCCTTCTTACCAGCGGAAAACCATCTCTTTGAGCAACTTCAACGACTTGTCCCAGTCGGTAATCAGATGCCCTGGAAATCTCCTCGGCAAAGGTTTCATCGTCTAAAGACAGCGCCCAGTCCATTTTTTCATTCGGTAGATACCAGGCTATGGAGCTAACATTTTCATCCATGGCCAAAAATGCAAACGGGCCATCACCGGTGTAGCGTTGCCAACAGGTATCCTGATGGCTAGATTCGGTTTTAACACAGCCTACAATTGCACACTGTTGATAATCATGAGTTTTCAGACCAATATTTGCCAACTCTCTGACTTTGGAAAAGGCACCATCAGCGGCAATTAGCAGCTGGGTTTTCACACAAACATCACCAACCAACCTCAAATGAGCTTGTTGTTCTGAGGTCTCGACATCGCTAATCTCCGCAGTATAAAGTACGGAAACGTTATCCTGCTGCTCTAACTGCTCCCATATAGCCGCTTGAATAACAGCATTTTCTACCGTATGTCCCAGGTTTGGTTCCTGTATATCCTTAGCTGAAAAATGCACCTCTCCTGGTGTTACTTCATCCCAAACATGCATTGCGGTAAAGGCATGACAACGACGATTTTCTATGCCTGTCCAGACTCCAAGGTTCTTGAGTATTTTTTCCGAAGCTCGAGTAAGCGCACTAACTCGCATTCGGTACTCTGAGCTATGGTCCCAATCTAAATTAACAGGCCCTTTTTCTAAGATTAGAACTTTAAAGCCATTTTTAGAAAGCCCTAAAGCGGTTGCAGCGCCAACCATGCCACCACCAACAATTACGATATCCCAAAGCTGGCCTGTTAAATTGTTTGAATCAAACTCAAGTTGTTTCATATTTGACGTCCCTGCATGGCAAACTTAGAAAAGCGACGTTTAAGCCCAGGCATAGCTTGCATAGCCATTAGTCCAAGGCCGCGTAAATGACCTACTATCGGTGAGGAGTGTTGAAATACTTGAATCAGGGTATCAGTCAAACCCATGACTTTTTGGTGGTCAGATTCCCTGCTTAATACATATTCTGCTAACAGTTGTCTATCGCCAAGATCATCGGTCTTACTGCCCATTTCTAAAAACACCTGAATATCTCGAATACCAAGGTTTAAACCCTGAGCTGCAACCGGATGCTGAGTATGCGAAGCATTGCCCATCAAAACAGCTCGTCCTTTAGACATTTGCGGTACATAGGTTTCTTTTAGCGGATAAGCAATACGGGGGCTAATACCGGTAAAGCGCCCCATTCTTTCGCCCATTTTAGAAGCAAATAGAGAGATGTAGTCGTCATCGGATAGCTGCATAACACTATCAACCTTTTCTTTTGGGCAGACCATAACGGCTTTGTGTGTGTGCCCCTCTGTCGGCAGCAAAGCAACAGGTCCTTGTTCGGTAAAACGCTCATAAGCCCAGCCCTGGGGATGCTTTTCAGTTTCAATCTTCGCTAGAATGCCAAAGGCATCGTAAGATTTCTCTTCAATTGGTAAACCGAGTACTTTTCTAACCTGGGATTGAGTACCATCAGCACCTACAATTAAACCAGCATCAACCTCAATGCAAGAGTTTGTAGATTCATCTGAATTAGTTATTTGAGCTTTCACCCTATTTTCAGATTCTTCAAAAGAGTCTAAAACAGCAGGACAGAGTATTTGGATATTGTCTTCTGAGTTAGCCTGCTTCCAGAGCGCTTTACCCAGATTACTAGCCTGGATACTATAGCCAAGAGCATCAACGCCAACTTCATCTGAATGCAAAATGGTTATGCCCATATAGCCTTTTTGAGAAACGTGAACATGTTCAATAGGTGTAACAAATTCAGCCATGGCCTGCCAAATACCAACTTTATCGAGAAACTGTTGTGAGCCCTTAGATATTGCAAGAACGCGCCCATCAAAGGAGTTTTTGACTAAATCAAGCGAATCGCTTTCAGCAATTGGGGCAAACTGTTCGGCAACCACAACCTGTCTACCCTGTTTAGCCAAACCAATAGCCAGCATTAAACCAACTGGACCACCGCCAGAAATAAATACGTCAGTGATTATTGCACTACCAGACGACTCCCTGCTCATATTAATCCTTCTGGTTTTTTGCCATATAGGCTTCAATTTCTTTAACTGTTCTTGGTAAGCCTGCTGTTAAAACTTCATGGCCATTTGGGGTGACCAGAACATCATCTTCAATGCGAATACCGATGTTGTGCCACTTCTTCGCTATCTGTTTGTGATTACTTGAGATATAGAGTCCAGGCTCAACGGTAACGACCATTCCAGGCTTGAACTTTCGCCATCTTCCATTGACTCTATAACAACCCACATCATGCACATCCATGCCCAGCCAGTGGCCAGTGCCATGCATAAAGAATTTTTGGTAAGCACCCTTCTCAATCAGTTTATTGACCTTGCCTTTAAGCAAACCAAGTTCAACTAAACCAGTGGTTATCACTTTGATCGCAACATGATGCATTTCGTCATAACTCACGCCCGGTGCAATCGCTTCGATTGCTGCTCTTTGCGCCTTTAAAACAAGTGAATAAAGCTTGGCCTGTGATTTGGTAAATTTACCTCTGGCTGGAAAAGTGGTGGTGATATCACCTGCATAACCTTTAAACTCAGCGCCGGCGTCAACTAAAACCAAACCACGCTTTTTAATTTTTGCACTGTTTTCAGTGTAATGCAGAATGCAGGCATTTTCCTTTGAAGCAACAATAGAGTTAAACGCATTTCTAGAGGCACCAGAGCGTTTAAAATCGGCCTCTAATACAGCCTGTAACTGGTACTCATACTTACAATCAGCTACAGCCTTCATGGCGGCGAGATGTCCAGACACCGAAATTTGCGCCGCTTTACGCATTTTTTTAATTTCTGCTGCCGACTTGAACAGACGCATTTCATGCAAGAATTGGTCAAGATCGGCAATGGCAGCTGGAGCCTGAACACCTTTTCTAACTTGCTGTTTTGACTGTTTTATAAGGCGATTTACAAACGGTGACCAGTTCTCAAGTTCTTCGTAACTAATGAAAATCTGCTCGCAGCCTTGAATCAGCTCAGCGGTTTTAGCTTCCAACGAATCAATAGAAAATGACAGGTCTATGCCAAGGCTTTTTTTGGCGTTTTTCACCCCTAACCGACGGCCATCCCATATCTCTTTTTGCGGGTCTTTATCTCTTAAAAAAACGACCGATTGCTGTTTTTCTGTTTTGATTAACAAGAGCATGGAATCCGGCTCTTCAAAACCGGTTAAATATAGAAAATCACTCTTAGCGCGAAAAGGGTACTCAACGTCGCGATTACGAATAACTTCGGAACCGGATGGAATCAATGCAACGCTATTTTTTGGAAGTAACTTAAGCAGCTTTGCTCTATGAATGCGATGAATTTTCAATTTTCTATTGACTCATTTATTAATTAATTTAATGTAAGGTATCGTTTTCAGGAACTGTTTCCATTATTGGAGCGGCTTGAGTTGGATTAAGCTCTTCATTAATTGTTAATACTGCTACCCTTACAAACTCAACCAGTTCCATAAAATCCGATTCTTCTGCTTCTGTGGTCTCAGCTTCTGCATTTAAGGCGGTGGCATCCAGGCGTGAAATTTGGCCGAGATCATCGACTAATTCACGCACATTCTCTGGGATCTCGTTTTCAGGCTGATTAAGAGCTCCAATCAAACCTAAACCGTAAAGCACACCTTCACAGAGTTGGGCGAGCATTGCCGCTCTAAATACTAAAAACTCGCTGTCATCAGGCAGGCAAAACTCTAATTCAAAACCGGAGCCATTTAATCCCTTGTTAGTCTCTTGAAACATCTCGTCTAGAGCCCTTAACATAGACTCTTTAACCGACTTAATTTTTGCTTCCTCAACCAGTTTTTTTATCCAAACCGCTTCTTGAATATCGTTATCTCCGCAGAGCAGCCCCACTAACATTCCTTGGATAAAAGATGGTGACTCTAATTCAGGGTACGGAGTCAGTGCCTCACTGACCTGTTGAAAATCCATACAAACTATCTCTTGTTAAACTCAATTTATTGGGGAATAATATCATAATTAGCGACTTTTAAGCCCACTCAAATTAATGCCTTTGGAGCCATACAGTGTTAACCCTGACTTTAATGAATCATACTTTTGAAATTCCTTGCGAACCTCATGAGCGTGAAAAGTTAATTGATGCTGCAACGCTTCTGGAAGATAAGCTCGACCAAATTCCTGGATTAAAAGGTGAGAGTAAAGTTTTGATGGTGGCTTTAAACCTTGCATTTGACTACCTACAACTCAAAGAAGATACTACTCAATACACCTTGAGACTTGAAGATCAAATCGAATCGGCTATTAATCAAGTAGCAACCGATGCGGCCAGTGGCGACGGTTCTCAAACCTGAGTTTTATAAGCTTTATTTATAATTTTCATACAAAAAAATGATAGCCTTTGACTGCTTTCTTAAGGCTGCTTTCTAGCAAAATTTGTTATAATTCGAATCACGGCACAAGATTATCAAACGTAAACCCCGTTCCGATAATTACAATTTTGGGGTCAGACCCTTGAAATGGTGCGCATCTCGTTAGTTCGCTAACCCGAGAAGCCTAAATTTCCTGGAGAGACTGCCACCTGGACTTTACGGGTTCAGGGATTTTAGTTTGATAGTCTGTGTCTCTTCATAATGCAGTTCCTACGTAATGAGTTCTTAAACAGAAAATTCTGCAATGAACAACTCAGAAATTCGCAATCAGCTCCGTAACAAACGCCAAGCCATTAGTCCCCAACAACAGACTGATAACGCCAAACAAGCCTTATACTTTTTAAAACAGTTCTTAGAAAAACATATCGTAGAGTCGTGTGATATTGCCATGTTCCTGTCTCAGGATGGTGAGCTTGAGACCAAACCCAGCATTGATTATCTCTGGAGCAACCAACATCGAGTTTACCTACCTGTACTAGAGTGTAATGATGGTTTACATATGGCTTTTGCTAACTATGAACCCGAAAGCGAAATGCGAAAAAATCAGTTTGGAATTTTAGAACCTGACATTAGTTTTGAAGATCATTTAACAGGTAGAGAGCTGGATATTGTGGTTATGCCTCTAGTCGGATTCGATAAACAAGGCAACCGCCTAGGTATGGGGGGTGGTTACTACGATAGAAGCTTTAACTATAAACTAACCAGCAAAGATGAGGCGCCAATTCTGGTAGGATGGGCCCACAGTTTTCAGCAGGTTGAAAACCTCCATCAGGAAGCTTGGGACGTACCACTGGATGCAATGATTACTGAACAAGGAATCATTGAATGGAAAAGTAAGCGTTGATCTAACAACGCTCTAATAGAACAAGAAATTGCTAACAACTCAAAGAGTAATTCCTAGATTCTTTTCAGAATAGCTCTATCCCGGCCTTCTGATTTAGCCTGATATAGAGCCTCATCAGCCATTCTGTAAATCTGTTCCTCTTTGTAATTTCGACTGTAATCGGTTACTAAACAAGCGCCAATTGAGGCGGTCATTAAGCTTCCAGCACTATTTCGTATATGCTCTATATTTAATTTCTCTAACTGAATATTGACCTGGTTTATCAACTCTTCAGCTTCGTCCTCATTCTTAATCTGAAGAATAGCCGCAAACTCTTCGCCACCCATTCTGAAAAGTACATCACCAGCACGCTTGAAACAACCCTGCAAGCAAGCTGCGAAATCTACAAGTACCTGATCGCCTTTTTGATGACCGTAGGTATCGTTGTAACGCTTAAAGTGGTCAAGATCCATAAGCAGGTACAAGAAAGGTACTCCGTCTCGTTTACGTCTCGCAAATTCAGAATCAAACACCTCATTATAGTGACGACGATTATATAGGCCTGTCAAAGCGTCAGTGATAGATAATTTCTCCACCTCCTTACGGTCACTAATGTCCTGACGCACCGCAGTAAAACCAATAATATTGTTATCATCATCAAAATCAGGGCTAATGGTTGCAGAGACCCAATACTGACCGCCATCTTTTTTACGATTCAAAATATCACCCTGCCAAACTTTTCCAGAGGTGATGGTCTTCCATAAGTCATCATAAACCTCTACCGGCATATCTTTGTGGCGAACTATTGAGTGCTTTTGACCAATTAACTCATCTTGACTATAGCCTGAAACTCTGCAGAATGCGTCACTTACATAAGTAATAACGCCATCCAGATCGGTTTTAGAAGTGATCACATTGGTATCAACTACATTTATATAGTTTTCAATCTCAATCTGCTGCTCTCGCAACAAGGTAATATCTCGACAGGCCACCAGAAATAGATTTTGGTTAGGCAGTCGGTCCAAAGTCAACTCAACGGTTTTTCGACGTCCATTTTTGGTAACACATTGAATAACTTTGTGCTCAAGCGGTTCTATCGCTATTTGATTATTAGAAAACAACTCATTCCAATTTTTATTTATTAGAGCTTCAGCGGAATATTCGGTAATTTGAGAAAAGGCTCGGTTTGATTCAATTAAGTTTCCATCTAAATCAATAATTGCCAGGCCTTCTTTACTGGTATTAAAAACAGACTCCATTTTGGCATGAGATTCTGCTAGTTCAGCAGAAAGCCGAGCTGCATTATCCGTTAAATAGTTCAAAACAAACCTTGCCGCAAAAAATAGAAACAACATTGAAAACAGGCCAATAGTAATACTGAAGTAGAGAGCCTCAAAAAATTTATCTTCTAGCTCCTGCACGTCTTTCAATAAGTACATTTGAATAAATGGATTGCCTGCAAAATCGTTTAACACAATATCATCAATCAAAATATGACTATTACCGGAAACGTCAGTTGTACGTTGTTTTTGCGAAACTTCTTGACCAATATAAGGTTTGAGAAGCTCAATATCTTCACCTGCCAAATAGTGATTATTGTGTGTCTGAAAACGTCCGGAATCAGTGTAGAGCTTTAAATTCTGTTTAGATATCGCCAAAGCCACTTTCATATCCGGAAACAGGCCTTTGATGACCGTTTCAAAATATTGGGGTTGAAGGCCGAACTCCAAAGAACCTATGTACTCACCTTCAGCATTGTAAGCAGGCTCAACAATACGAAAAATCAACCCAAAGTAGCCTTCTTCGAAGCCAAACACAGAGGCCTGATTGTTGACTGCATGCGCTACCATTGGCCGCTTATCGGCAATACGATCGCCAAAAACATCTTTATTATGAACACGCATCAGGCTGGTTCCATCAGAGGCATAGAAATGCATGTGTGTCACGTGGGGATTGGTGCTTTTCAAAATATCAAGCTTGTTTTTGGCAACTTGATAGGTAAGCTCTCGATCTTGCTGTTCCATTGCTTGCATTGCTAAAGGTGAAGCAAGGTGACACTTAACTCGAGTGCTGAAAAAAGACACAAGCCTGGTTTTTTCGGATTCAAACAGTTGAGAAACTTTCTTGGAAACGGTTAGCTTCTCCTGAACCAGTTCTTTCCTGGTCTTGTAGTAATCGAGCATAATCGACGCAGAAATAAACACCACAATCATCATCATCATGATCCATAATGACCTGTTTTTGAGATGGTTTAATTGTTCGACTGACACGTTTAAAAATGACCTTGTTTGAAGAGATTTTTATTTTTATATATTTTTATACACAAGAGATTCTAACAAGAAAAAAATCTCTTAGAAATGGGTATGTTTACACCGTTGGACTTGGTTACCCTTATTCTGTCGAATAAGGCCTTAGGTAAAAAGAAAACCGTTTTGTAACGATTTAAATCCCTGCAACCACCTTATTTGAGACCGGTATTTTCAGCTTTTTGCCAACATAGAGAGTATTGGCATTTCGAATCTTATTAATCTTTTTCAAAGTGCGTGTAGAAACCTGATAAGCAGCAGCAATTCCGGAAAGAGTATCCCCTCTTTGAACACGGTAATGCACATAGAGGGAATCGCCCCAACGATTTGTTGGAGAGATCTCTTTAGCATACTGCTTTAAACCATCAACAATTGCGCTGGCCATTTTTTTCTGAAAAGATCTAGTCATTAAACGCTTAGCTTCATAAGGGTTAGAAATAAAAGCGGTTTCAATCAACAGGGAAGGCATATCAATCGATTTGAGCACCGCAAACCCAGCTGACTGAACTTCTTTTTTATGCATTCTCACGGTTTTTCTCATCTCTCTTAGGACGGTTTTACCCAGTTTTTTACTGGCTTTGATATTTGCTTCTCTGGACAGGTCACTTAGAGCAAAGGCAACATCTTTATCTAAACTTGCCAAATGGATATCTTCCAGAGCCGCATTTTCATTTTTGGCCAATAACCTCGCCATAGTACTACTGGCGCCTCTTTCCGATAGAACATAAACGGAACCGCCTCGAATAGATTTATCTCTGAAAGCATCGGCGTGAATCGAAATAAAAATATCGGCGTGGTTCTGTTTCGCAATTTTGACTCGTTCATGAAGCTTTAGAAATACATCTCTGTCACGAGTAAGAACCGCTTTCATGCCAGGTTGTTTATCAATGATTTTCTTTAGCTCTTTAGAAATCATCAAGGTTACATGCTTTTCATATGCCTTATTTGGTCCAATGGCTCCAGGATCTTTTCCGCCATGGCCGGCATCAATCGCAACTACAAGATCTGCTGGTTTAGTCAGGATAGGACTATCCTTTTCAATCAGAGGTTTGGGTATTTTTTGGATTAAAGGTTTAGATTCGGCTTTGGCGAGTTTAACCAAAGGCTTAACTGGTTTTTTCTCAGCTTTCGCCAATGAAGAACTCTTTTTAGCGATTTGATCTGTTTTGACACCAGCTTTGGCTTTTTGGCTAGAAACAAGCTTTGAATTAACTGGTTTGATTTTAGGACTAGCTACTTTTTTATGCGTCTGTTTGGCAACCTGAACTTTGGTTTCAGATTTAACAGGCGCTTGCTTTCTGTTTTTGGCTTTCTCAATGACTGCAGGCTTGATTGTTGTGACTGTATTTGTTTGATCCGCTACTGGTTTTTTAGTCGAGTTTTTCGCAACCGACTGTTTTTTACTGGAATCAGTCAAATCAATGACCAGGCGTTCTTTGCCATTTGCATTTTTAGAAAGGAAGAACGCTTTGTAATCAGGCTTATTATTTAAATCAAGGACAACGCGAGTTTTTTGCTTATCACTAGAGACACGGATTCTAAGCAAACGTTGATCTGTAAGGTGCTTACGTTTAAAAGACAGGTAATTCTTTGTATCAAAGAAATCAATAAAAACGCGGGAAGGGTTTTTGAGGCTTGAAACCTGATATTTTTGTGCTTGCTTAAGATCAAAAACAACTCGAGTCTTATCGTCTGTTTGACCAATTCTCATCCCAGACAGCGTTGCTCCGGCGATAACATTTTGCATCCAGAACAACAAAACGACGCCAATCAAGACACTTAACGTCTTATTTGCTTTACGCTGCAACATTAATGAGATTTCCATTTTTGCCAACCCCTTGCCAAAATAGCTAACTAGAACATATCAAAATACATGCCAGTTCAGCGTCAAAGTCTTGACTAGCTATCGGAGCTGGCGGTTATTAATACTTCTAATAGTGACTCTCCAATATCGGATATGGCCTTAACTTTAACCCGTCTGCCTTGTATTCCCGAATCCTGCCAATATGAAAACTCAAATTCAATATCAGCGGCCGGTAAAATTGGCTGACCTTTTTGCGGCCACTCTATCAAAGCCACAAAATTACCCGACAATAAGTCTCTTATGGCTAAATACTCTAACTCTTCTGGATCGCAAAGTCTATATAAATCAAGATGATGTATTCGGTTTGTAGAAAAATTATAAGTTTCAGCTATAGAGTAAGTAGGACTTTTGACTTTTTGTCCAGGAATGAAATGCTGAATAAAGGCTCTAGAAAAAAATGACTTACCTGCCCCAAGGTCTCCCCTTAAATAGAAGATCAAACCTTTAGAAAAACCATCGAAACTAGCAAAACAATCTGCCACCAAGCCTGCAAATTCAAGGCTTTCAGCCTCTGTAGGCAGATTTATCTCAAACTCTTTCATTGTTCTCAATCCTTTAAAAATCGCTTACAATACGCTCATCAGGCCTGTAAAAAATATTGCCTAAATAACTGAGAGTACCGAAAACACAGCATATAAGCTACTTCTCACAACACATAAAAAAAATTAATGTTAATTAATTATGAAATCCGTCGAATTAAAGCCAAACTCACCACTTTCAGACCTGTCTGAACTGGGTGAAATGATAAAAAACTGGGGTAAATCCCTCGGTTTTGCAGATATTGGCTTTACGGATATCGATTTATCAGCATATGAAGCTCGCTATTTTAATTGGATAGGTGAAAACTTTCATGGCGAAATGGACTATATGCAACGCCATGGCACCAAAAGAACCCGCCCCAATGAATTGGAACCGGGAACCACTTCTATCATTAGTGTGCGAATGAACTACCTGGATTCTGAAGCTGAAAACCCTCTAAACGTTCTGCACCAGTCAGATAAAGCCTACATTTCACGCTATGCGCTCGGCAAAGACTACCACAAACTCATGCGCAAACGCTTGCAGCAACTGGCGGAGAAAATTGCAGCCGAAACCGACGGCTTTGTCTATAGGGCTTTTAGTGACAGTGCACCTGTTCTAGAGAGACCTCTAGCAGAAAAAGCAGGCCTGGGATTCACTGGCAAAAACAGCCTGACGATTCACCCCAAAGCAGGATCATGGTTTTTTCTTGGTGAGCTCTATTGCAACCTGCCTGTAGAAATTGACCCGCCATTTGAAAAGCAGGGTTGCGGTCCTTGTCAAGCCTGTATCCAAGAGTGTCCTACCCAAGCCATTGTTGATAATGCCGTAGTCGATTCGCGCCGCTGTATTTCATACTTAACCATTGAAAATAAAGGAGCAATCCCCGAAGAGTTCCGTCCTCTTATGGGAAATCGAATTTATGGGTGTGATGATTGTCAGTTGGTTTGCCCGTGGAATAAATTTACCACGCCAACTAAGGAAGTGGCTTTTGAAAGCAATAATGGCTTGGACTCGGTCGGACTTATTGAACTTTGGCAGTGGAGTGAGCAACAGTTCTTAAAACGCCTAGAAGGTTCGCCAATCAGAAGAATCGGCTACGCCCAGTGGAAACGAAACCTTGCCGTTGCCATTGGAAATATTGAGGCCTCCAAAGAGACTTTAAAAACAAGCGTTCAACACCTTGAGTCCAATCTCGGTCAAATAAATGAGCTGGTGGATGAACATATCAAATGGGCGGTATCGCAGTTAAAAACTCGAATTGATGGTTTTGAAGAGCCGCTTGTCGAAGAAGTTTACAACGCTTCCATCAAACCTTTTGTGGCAAAAAATTACTACCTACCAAAAGCGGTAAAAAACGCTTAATCATTTCTATTCTTACAAACGGTCAAATATGGATCCCTGCGTAGGAGTAAACAGTTTGGCATAAAGTCTTGAGGCATAGGTATTGGTCATGCCGGCTATATAATCAGCAATCACTCTCTGTTTCGCCTGATCACCCTCTGCCCGGTCATATTTTTTGTAAGCGCTTCTTGAAAGCAAGGCCTTCGGGCTGGCTCTTAAAGATTTGAACAGGTCGAGAACAATCAACTGCCCTTTATACTCCATTTGCTTGACTTCAGGCAGAGTGATGACATAGTCATATACAAAAGACTTCAATAAATCTAAAACGGCAGTCTGGCCCTCCCCTAAAGAAGCCTGATATCTCAACAGTGGATGTTCAAAATCCAAATCTTGTTTAATTTGTACCGACTCAATCATAATGCCAACGATCTTACTTATAGCGTGTTTTCTATCGCGGGAAGACGGGCTAAACAGCTTGTTGTTCAAATCGTCATCCCACAATTGATACTTTTGAAAAACTGCGTTTTGCATCACTTCGGCATTCCACAATTCGCGAGGGACCAGATTCATGGCTACCGCATCTTCAAGGTCGTGAATACCGTAGGCAATATCATCTGCCAATTCCATTAGCGTGGTATCAAACGCCTTATACTGGGTCTTCAAATGAGTGCCGCCAGTATTTGACAGGCCTGTAAATCTTGCTTTGTCTTCCGCAGAGAACGGAGACAAAACCCATTCAAACTCACTCTTTTCTTCCAGATAAATACTTTTAGGCGGCAGCCAACGTCTCATATTCAAGGTTCTGAAATCATCTACTTGCGGTTCTTGAAGCTGGGCTAGATAGTTGCTATTAGCCGCCGTTACATCATTGTAGATAGCTGGATACTTCAACACGCCCAAAGCCGTTCTTCTCGAAAGATCAAGACCGTTTTCAGCGGTGTACTCTCCCAGTTTAGAAAGTATTCTGAAGGTCTGAGCATTGCCTTCAAATCCACCATAGTGACGCATCATATAATTGAGTGCGATTTCACCACCATGACCAAAAGGCGGGTGTCCCAAATCATGCGCCAAGCAGATAGCCTCTATCAAATAAAAAGATGGCAGCCATTCCACATAAGCTTGCTCTTGGCCCAATTGGCTGGTACCGATGGTTATAAGGTGTTCGACTAAACCCGAGCCGATTTGCGCCACTTCCATTGAGTGGGTAAGGCGTGTGCGGTAAAAGTCAGATTCACTCAAACCAAAAATTTGAGTCTTAGCCTGTAAACGTCTGAAGGATGCGGAGTGAATAACCCTTGCCCGGTCACGCTGCCAAACAATTCTGGCAGGCCTGGATGGCTTCGCGTGCAGATGATCACTGTATCTCTGGGTCCATTGCTGGGTTTCTATTGAATCCATAGTATCTCAAGAACTCTGAAGTTGACTTGTCGCTATGATACTTAATAGCCAATCAAAGTTCATCGCTTTTCATATCAAGTCTACAAAAAATCTATGAATTCCCGGCTGCTTGGCAACTACTTTTGTTAAGATTTGTTGTTAATTACTAGATATTGTTAGGGAGTAAACGATGAAAGCTCTAGGTTTAATATTTAAGATTCTAGCAGCAACAGTTTTACTGGTTATCATAGGTGTTGGCGTGATCATCGCCACAGTTGATCCAAATGATTATCGAGACGAAATTACGCAAGCCGTTAAAGATAACACCGGACGTGACTTTACAGTTGAAAACATGAGTCTTTCGGTTTTTCCTCAGCTCGCAATTAACCTTGAGCAAGCTTCTTTAAGCAATGCACAAGGCTTCTCGGAACAAGCTTTTGTAGAAGTTGAAAAAGTTCAGGTTGGTGCAGCAATCATGCCCCTGCTCAGTAGACAGCTAGAAGTTGAAACTTTAACCCTACATGGCTTGAACCTCAATCTAGAAAAAGATACCGATGGAAAAACCAACTGGGCTGATCTTTCAAAAACTGAAGCCGATAAAACTGAGACAGACGATTCTCGTGGTAAGGGAATGCAAGGCCTGGACTCTCTTAACTTTGGCGGCATCGACATCCGCAACGGTCAAATTCACTGGCATGATAAGCAAAGCCAACAAAACGTTAGTCTAACCAATCTTAACTTGACCACCGGTGCGGTCACATTTGGTGAATTCTTTGATGTCAATTTAAATGCTGACAGCAAGGTTAATAAACCTGAAATCGCTGCTCAATTACAACTTGAACTGCAAGCAAAAATTGAGCAGTCTGGCCAATTTGAACTTAAAAACCTTGTGGTAAACAATGAAATATCAGGAGCAGGGATACCTGTAGCCAATCTCAAAACCACTACCCGTCTGCCGCAACTGACTTTAGCACCCCAAACAATTGCTTTAGATTCGGTATTAATTGAATACGATATGGTCGGTGGCGAAAATTTTCCACTCGACAAAACCACTGGTAAACTCGATATCAAACAACTGAGTGGCAACCTTGAGAATCAAACATTTGAGGCTGGTTCAATCGTTTTGCAAAGTGAAATTTCTGGAGATTCGATCCCTTCAGGAACAACATCTTTAGAGCTGAAAACCTCAACCAAGTTAGACTTAACTAAACAGACAGCGAGTATTCCAGAGTTTGAACTCAAAGCTATGGATATGTTGGTTAAGGGGTCTGCATCAGCCAAACAGATTATCGACAACCCTGCTGCCAGTGCAAAAATAAATGTCGGAGAAACCAATCTGCGCAAGCTCCTTGAAGCAATCAAGGTAACTTTACCGGAAATGGCCGATACCAATACCTTAACCAAATTCTCTAGTTCCTTAGAGCTGGCTTTCAGCAGCAAGCCTCAGGCCTTAAAAATCGATAATTTAAACCTCAACCTTGACCAGTCAAAACTAAATGGTAGTGCTTCGGTTAAAAACTTTGAAAGCCCCGCTATTGCTTATAACCTAACACTCGACAAAATTGACCTCAACCAATATCTGCCTCCCAAAAAACCGGGGACAGAACAAACTGAAACCAAGACTGAAGAGGTGAAAATTGAACTGCCAACCGAGTTGATGCGCAAGCTGAATATCAACGGCACTGTTAAAGTTGGACAGCTAGCGGTTGATAAGCTGAAACCAACTAATATCATCGTTAAGACCACGGCGGCTAAAGGTAATATTAATATCAACCCAATTGCGGCAGACATTTTTAAAACTCGAGTCAATGCTCAGGCAAATATCAATGTCAAAGGCGAAACACCAAAATACAGCTTTAAAACCAATACTCAAAAACTACCGATTGGCGAAGTATTGATTACCTTTACTGGTAATGACCGAATTTCCGGAACCGGAAACCTTAACGCAGACATTAATACCGCAGGGCAAACAATTACTGAATTTAAACAGAACCTCAATGGCCGAATTAATGCCGATCTGAAAGATGGCGCCGTTAAAGGTTTTAACCTTGCGCAAATCATTCGTGATGCCAAAGCAAAAATTGCAGGCAAGAAAAGTGAAGCAACTAAAGAAGAGCCAAAAACCGACTTCAGTGAACTCATAGCTCAACTCACCATTAAACAAGGGATTGTCAACACTGACAAGCTGACAGCAAAAGCGCCTTTTATGCGTATTAATGGTAGCGGAACTGTCGATCTGCCAAAAGAAAAACTCAAATATCTGGTAAAAACCAAAATCGTTGATTCTGACAAAGGTCAAGGAGGCCAAGAGTTGAAAGAGCTTAACGGCCTGACTATTCCAGTTAAACTCAGAGGCAAATACACCGATCCGGATATTTCTTTAGATTTAAACTCCTTGCTTGAGCAAAAAGCCAAAGACAAGGTTAAGAAAAAAATCGATAAGAAAAAGAAAGAAGTTGAACAAAAGCTCAAAGATTCGTTATTTAAAGGCCTCAAATTTTAATGCATAACTATATTCATCGAAAATCTAGCCTGTTAGCGGCTGCAGCTTGTGCCGGTTTGGTAACGATTCTACCGGGATGCGGTGGAGGTGGTGGTGGCAGTAATGTTATGCCCAGCAACAATATTGAACCCGAAGCGATTCCTCGGCAACCGATTAACATCAACGATTCAGGAATTGCCGGTTCCCTCAAACAGCAGCTGGTAATCAATGCTGATGATGTTTGGAGTTTAGGTCATTTTGGCGAAGGCGTTACCATTGCCGTTGTCGATTCAGGGGTTAATCCAAATCACTATGACTTTTATGGTGACAACGGTTTTAGCAGAATCGATTATCAAAATGCTCGTGGTGTCGAATCTGAAGACGGTTCGGAAGTGACGTTTAATGGTAACTATGTAGACATAGATAATCCTGACTATCACGGTACTCATATCTCATCGATTGCGTTGGGGCGTGAATATGGGGTAGCGCCAAAAGCCACCCTACTGCCTGTAAACGTGTTTTTTGACAATGAAACCGCCTACAACGATCAAATATGGGCCGCCGTCGACTATTCTGCGAGCATGGCTCCAATTGTTAACACCTCAATCCGTGACATGGTAAATTTGGCGACTTTTGGCGATTCCAACAGTGAACTTAACCAGTACATATCAACTTTCAAAAACCAGGATAGTGTTTTAGTCGCTGTTGCCGGAAACGGTGGTGCTGATAGCCGTGGCGATCCAGTCGGCGCTGAGCACTTTGAAAACTTTAACAGCTTTCAAAACCTGTCTATACAAGATGGGCTTGAAAATAAAGTCCTCACAGTCATCGCTCTAAATGACTTCTCCAGACGAGCTTCTTTTTCTAACTACCCGGGCTCCTGTGATGATGTCGGTTTTTTTGCAGACGTTTCTTGCAATGAACAAACCATGAGTCAGATTCAACAGTCATTTATTGCCGCGCCCGGTGTAGGGATTGAAGCAGCTGATGGCTTTTCAAATACAGGCACCAATGTCTTTGATGGCACTTCAATGTCTGTGCCGATTGTCAGTGGTAGCCTGGCACTATTGATGTCATCCTGGGATCAACTCACTCCGCAACAAGCGGTTGCCATTTTAAAAGAGAGTGCAAACCGAGACTTCTTTGCTTATTCACCTGAAGAATATGGCGTTGGTATTCTCGATGTCGGTGCGGCTTTCGAGCCAAGTGGCGAGTTAAAGTCGACGGCCTCTTTTTCATCTGACAAGTCCTATACCATCAACCAATCAACTGCGCAGTTATCAAAATCATTAAGCGGCCTGAAAAAACTTTCATCGTTAACTTCCGTCGCCTATTTTGATAAATACAATCGTGATTATCAGGTTGATCTAACTTCCAATTTAAACTCTTATGAGACGGCAATAGACTGGCAAGATTACTGGACCCATAACCAGCAGTATCCTCAAGCTCTGCTCCAAGCCAAAGACTTCAGTATTCGCTATGCATTCAACCCGAGTTCTGCCAATGCACTTCAGAGTTTGACATTAACTAATGACAACACCGAGCTAAGCTATCTACAAACCAGTTTTCAACAACCGATCAATCATCAAATTCAGCAGGCTCCAAATCTGTTCATGAGTAATTTATCGGCTAATGAATCAAGTGTGTTTGCCATTTCGCACCACCTGAACAACAACTATCAACTGGTAGCAAGCTACTCAGAACCTGTAAACCAGACCTTGTTAAATCAAAATACTCAATCAAGAGGTGAAGTTAACCAAGCAGCATTTGGCGTAATTTCACAGGCCTCGGATAATCTTAAATTCGCAGCCTCTGTAGAATTAGAAGACGCTAGAGAACAGTTCTTGGATAGCTATGGTCAAGGCGTGTTTGCAATGGGAGAACAAAACAGAAACTTCTACCACCGCCTCTCTGCGGTTTACCAACTTGCCAATATGCAATTTTTCGGTCACCTCAAACAAGGGGCACTCAAACTGCATAAATCAAGTGATGGCAGTTTTGTCAAAATTGACTCCGCCAACTACGGCCAACTACAGCTCGGGCTATCTCAACAACACCTGAATTCAACATGGGGTATTCAAGTTTTCAACGACGATCCTCTGCACAAAGCTGACTTCAGTATAACCACCCCCATTGGAATTGGTGCTGATGGACAAATTCAATATCAACACACTGGCTACAGCCACCGCAGCGAGCTCAAACCAGACAGTGTTGAACTTTTTTATCACCAGCAGTTTGTCGATAAAACACACTTTCAGTGGAACTTAATCAATACTCCAGATGATCGTGGTCTAGGCTTAATGGTTAGACATCAATTCTAAACTCCTGTAATTATTGATAAAATGGAATAGCAAATAACATATAAAAAATCGAACCTTTACCATGATCCGCTATTTAAAACTAAAAATGCACCGAATTGGTCGCGCAACTAAACGCTCACCATTCCTAAATAATTACTTTCCAAAATTCAAAGATCGAGTTTACTGGGCTGGAAACCGCCACTCCTTTGCTCGTGCCGGGTTCATTGGCTCGTTTTGTATGATGTTACCAGTCCCCTTTCAAATGGTTCTTGGTTCCGTATTCGCCTATTACTCTCGTGCAAACATTCCGCTTGCCACCGCTCTTGCCTGGGTTACCAACCCACTAACCATGTGGGGCATCTGGTACGGTGGTTATGTATTTGGTACCTGGATACTTGGCACCCCAGACTTGCATATGGCATCTTCAGGCATTGCTATCGGTTCACAGCTCTGGTTTGAAGAAGTCTTCCCGCATATCTGGATGCCTTTCTACATTGGTAACATGATCCTCGGCACTCTTATTGGAACGGTGCTTTACGTTTTAATTGCCTATTTCAGCTGGTCTTCTTTTGTGAGTTTAATTTCTAGACCTTTTGCCAAAAACTGAGTCTAGCCAAAGATTAAGCAAGGTACCAAGTAATGGATCAATCAGCTCAAGAGCTTTTAGAATTTTGGTTTTCGCCAGAAGTAGAAGCTCGTTGGTTTAATTCGACTCCAAAGTTAGATGATGAAATTCGTCAAAAGTATGAAGCACTTTGGCTACAAGCAAAAAACGGTGAACTCGTTAATTGGCTGGAAACCGCTGAAGGGAGCTTGGCGCTATTGATTCTCCTCGATCAACTGCCGCTGAATATGTATCGCAACCAAGCCGAGAGTTTTGCAACTGAAGCACTTGCCATTAAATACGCCAAACAAACCGTAACTAACAACTTTGATAAACAAATACCCATAGAAAACCGTGCATTTGTTTACATGCCGCTCATGCACAGTGAAAATATCGATGATCAAAACCTGTCGGTTGAGCTTTTTGAAAAGGCAGGCCTGGAAGGTAATCACCGATTCGCCCTGCACCACCGCGATATTATTGAAAGGTTTGGTCGATTCCCCCATCGAAACTCAATCCTTGGCCGCAACAGTACTGCTGAAGAAATTGAATACCTGAATTCAGACAAAGCTTTTACCGGTTAATCACAAATTAACAGGCCTGTTTTTTTTGAAAAAAACACTTCTCAAACCACTCTAAAACCGTTGTAAAGTAATACAAACAGCAGGCCTATCAACATGCTAAAATAGCTGCCTATTTTTTAACCGATTATCAAATTTAGGCAACTTAAATGAGAACTTCCAAGCTTTTACTTGCTACTACTCGTGAAACCCCTTCAGATGCTGTAGTTATCAGTCACCAACTTATGCTGCGCGCCGGTATTGTTCGTCCGCTTGCTGGTGGAATGTACAACTGGCTGCCGCTGGGTGTGCGAGTTTTAAGAAAGGTTGAAGCCATTATTCGTGAGGAGATGAATCGCTCTGGTGCTCAAGAACTGCTTATGCCTGTGGTTCAGCCTCTTGAACTTTGGGAAGAGTCAGGCCGTGCTGAAGATTACGGGCCAGAACTTCTGCGTTTTAAAGACCGTCACGAACGCGACTTTGCGCTGGGTCCAACCCACGAAGAGATTATCACTGATCTAGTCCGTAAAGAGATTCGCAGCTATAAACAACTACCGGCAAATTTCTACCAGATTCAAACCAAATTCCGCGACGAAATCCGTCCACGTTTTGGGGTGATGCGCTCACGTGAATTTGTGATGAAAGATGCCTACTCTTTCCATATGGATCGAGAATGTCTGCAAAAAACTTATGACGAGATGTACGCTGCATACAACCGCATTTTCAGCCGTCTAGGCTTGGATTTCCGTCCAGTACAGGCAGATACCGGTTCAATTGGTGGCGACGGTTCACATGAATTCCATGTACTGGCCGATTCAGGTGAAGATGATATCGCCTTTTCAACAGGCTCTGACTTTGCCGCAAATGTTGAACT
>DBOI01000113.1:68215-72472 GCA_002299245.1 Hydrogenovibrio sp. UBA650 | reverse complement strand
CTTGTAAAGATGTGGATGGTTTCCACCCTTATAATGTTGGCCGCTTAGCGACTCGTATGCCACAGCTGGCACCTTGTACTCCGCACGGTGTGATGACCATGCTTGATAAAACCGGGATTCCTCTTCGCGGCTTGAACGCGGTTGTGGTTGGCGCCTCGAATATTGTTGGTGTGCCAATGATGTTGGAGCTGTTAAACGAACGTGCGACGGTGACGATTTGTCACAGTGGAACCAAAGACCTGCCGCAAAAGGTTTCTGAGGCTGACTTGGTGGTTGTGGGTGTAGGTATTCCAAATATGGTTAAGGGTGATTGGATTAAAGATGGTGCGATTGTTGTCGATGTGGGTATTAACCGCATGGACGATGGTAAACTCTGCGGTGATGTTGAATATGATATTGCTAAAAACAAAGCCAGCTGGATTACCCCGGTTCCAGGAGGCGTTGGCCCTATGACGATTGCGACTCTGCTTGAAAACACCATGAAAGTGGCTTACGAGTTAGACTGTAAAGTAAAATAACAGGCCTGTTATTTTCAATGCATAAAAAAGCCGAGCAATTGCTCGGCTTTTTTGTTTTTGATTGATATCAATACGTTGAGTTTAGACTTTAAACTTAGATACCAAATTAGCTAAGGACTCAGCCTCAGTTCTCATAGTTTCTGAAGCAGCGGTGCTCTCTTCAACCAGTGCGGCATTTTGTTGGGTAACATTATCAATATCCCCCACTGCTGCCCCAATCTGAGAGATTGAATGCGCCTGTTCATCAGAAGCGGTTGAAATCTCAGCAACAATATCGCTTACTTTACGAATACTCTCGGTTATATTTTGCAAGGCCTCATCAGAGCGCTCCGCTCTTTCAGTACCTTGATCAACCGCCTGTACCGCATTTTCAATCAGGGTTTTAATATCTCTAGCGGCATCGGCTGATTTACCAGCCAGGTTACGAACTTCACCCGCTACCACCGCAAAGCCTCGACCATGCTCCCCGGCTCTGGCAGCTTCGACCGCAGCATTCAAAGCAAGCAGATTGGTTTGGAAAGCTATACTGTCAATCAAGCTAATAATCTCTTCAATTTTGTGACTGGCTTCTTTGATATCTGTCATTGACTCGATGGTGCTGCGCATAATATCTGCACCTTGATCGGCTTGAGTTCTGGCAGATGAAGCCAAGTGATTTGCCGACTGTGCATTATCAGTAGTCTGTTTTACAGCGTGAAGAATTTGATCCATAGTCGCAGTCGTCTGCTCTAATGAGGCTGCTTGACGTTGAGTACGATCATTCAGGTCCTGGATTCCTTGATAAATCTGATCAACATTACCGGTCAAACTGTGTACTCCATCAGTTGTCTCTGCAATCAGTTTTGCCAGGTTGTCGATTGAACCATTGAGTGCAGTTGCAACCTCACCAAATTTTCCACCAAATTGACTGTTAATTCGACTGGTAAAGTTACCACTGGCAAGGTTTGAAGCAACCGAAGCAATTTCTGTTAAAGCTTTATCCGATTCTGAGACCCTTTGGTTAACATTATCTGCCATTACCTCTAATTCACCGCTTGCCTCGGCAGAAACTCGTTTACTGTAGTCACCTTTTGCCATAAAAGCTAATACCATATTCACATCAGATATTACATCGCTCATCATCTTCAAGGAACTTTCAACTTGAGTGCGAATGTTAGCATCAACCGAGCTGTCCATTTTTGCGGAAAAGTCACCTCGGCTTAAGGCTGACACCAGCTTAATAATCTCTTGCATAGAGAATTCTACCGCTTTAGTCGATTGATTAACCGCATCTTGCAGAGAGGCTAAATCACCTTTTAGTTGACCCGAAATCTGTTTAGAGAAATCACCTTTTGCAACTGCGTGCATAACGGTATTACTCTCAGAGATCGCCGTTTGTAGTGAGTCAACCATATTATTAATGGCGCGACCAGTTTGGCCAATTTCATCATCAGACTCTAATGGAATTCGTTTACTAAAGTCACCTTCGTTACCAATACTGTTAACAACTTTTTGCATGCTCTGCAGAGGCTTAAAGGTTTTAGTTGATTGAACTTTAGTAATAAAGAAAATAAATATGATCCAACCAACAATCGCAATTAGCCCTATTGTGGAGGAAGCATCTTGTGCACTATTTAGTTCGGTATCATCCTTTAGAGTAACCACGTAGCCCACAGTTTTATTATTGACATCAATCAGCGGCTGATTAACGGCACTGTAACTTTTACCATCATGATCTAAAGTATTGATGGCATATTCACTGACATCAATCTCCGCATTGGCAAAAGCCTTTTCAATTGCTTCGTCCGTTTTTGAAAGTTGCTTACCTTGTAAATCAAAAGCGATGAATTTACCACCGGATATATCTGCAAAACTGGCAGCCAGCTTTGGATAATCCATGGCAATATCAATCACGGCATAGGGTTTACCTTTTTCAGTTAATGGGAATACAAAATGAATCTCAGGTACTCCATTTACTGCCTCCAAGCCTCTTTTTAAGATTAACTCTGTGGCGGCTTGCTGTGCCAGTTTTAAGGTAACATTTGAACCGTCACCCTCATTTCTGGTGTATAAAACATCGCCGTTTAATCCCAGCACACGAATGTTACTTGCAGCACCTGTAGCCTCAAGACGGTTGGCTGTTGGACCAACACGAGCGGCCATCATCTCTTTATCATTGGTTTTGATCGCTCTAATCAGTTTTTGATCACGGGTAAAGGCAAAAACATTTTTTTCCATTTGCGTCACAGTTTTATCCAAAACCGTATTGGAAATCGCATCTTGTTTACCTGAAAGTGCATCTAGAAGATGGTCTTCAGACTGGCCTAACTGATAAGAGAAAATTGAAATTAGTATTGCTGCCGTCACTAGAATTGTGAAAACAACAAACGCTTCAAGCTTGGTTTGAATTGAGTTAAACATAACAGTACTCTCGCTTTTCACAATTATTCATAAGGGTAACCGGCATTTTTCCAGGATGGAAAACCGTCTCGATAGTAATAGACATTGGTAAAACCAAATTCGACTAGCTTTTTAGCGCCTTTATAAGCGCGGTGACATTTTTGTGCGTTGCAATAAGAGACTACGGGATCATTAATACCAATATATTGAAGGATATGTTCTGCATTGAACTCTTCAGGCTTCTTAATATTGATATGCAGTGCGCCGGGAACCCTGCCTGCCTCCCAGTCTGAATCTTTGCGGGTATCAATAAAAGTGGCACCATTCTTCCACAGCTCTTTGGCTTCAGCCGCATTAACTGTTTTAGCTCCGGGTGTAGATTAGGGTGAAGGCCCTTTAGAAAAGGCTGAAGTAGAAGCCACTATACACAATAACGCTAATAGTGGTTTTAGCAGGTAGATCGACCGCCTCGCAGAACTCCTTTATTCTTTTGCAATGAGCTGAGAGCCCTGCAATTGACAAACAGAGTTCTCAGTTATCTATAGAGCTTATGATAAGTGCCGGCTTGCGCCATCAATTCGTCGTGACTGCCTGACTCGATAATATGGCCATCCTCAAACACCATAATACGATCCGCTTGACGAATTGAGCTGAGTCTATGTGCAACAATAAGTGTGGTTCGACCTTTAAAGAAAGGAGCTAAATCCTGGTATAGCTTGCGCTCGGTTTCCATATCCAAAGCAGAAGTTGCTTCATCCATGATGACAACTTTGGGATCCTGCAAAATCATTCTGGCAATTGCCAGACGTTGACGCTGCCCACCAGATAGTTTAATACCATTTCTACCCACTACCGCATCTAACTGCTGTTCCTGTTCACGAATCGTATCGGCAAGCTGTGCTTGCTCAAGTGCTTTCCACAGGTCTTCATCCGGCAAGGATTGCCCCATGGTCAAATTGAAACGAATCGTATGGTTAAACAGTGCCGGGTGCTGTAGTACTGTTGCGACATTGGCTCGAACAACAGATTGACCAATTTCATCAATTGGATCGCCGTTGTATAACACTTGTCCTTTGCTCGCTTTGTAGAAACCTAGCAACAGCTGTACCAAGGTGGTTTTACCACCGCCACTAGCTCCAACAAAGGCTAATTTCTCTCCGGCTGCAATTTCAAAATCAAGCTCTCTAAGAACGGGTTCTTCTTTATCGGGGTATTTAAAGCAGAGATTTTTTACGCCCATTGAAACCTGATCTGCAGTAAATGGATTCTTTTTCTCAATGAATCTGGGCTCTTGATCCAAGTCCAAAACCTCATTGATACGCTGTAGCGCGCCACTAGCCGCGTTATAGCCATACTGAAT
>DBOI01000113.1:46803-67845 GCA_002299245.1 Hydrogenovibrio sp. UBA650 | reverse complement strand
GGTCCCATCATAAACCAGAGGTAGCCAAACACCGCAATCATCTGCCCGATAGTCAGATCAGAAAACACCACCATCATCATACCAGCAGCACGGAAAATATCGAAGCCGACCAAAAAGATCATAAAGGAGAGTCTGCTTGCGGCATCACTTTTCCAGGTAAAAGCTTCCGAGTGAGTTTTGATGTCATAGGCATGACCTCGAACACGATCAAAAAATGTTCTGTCTTTATTGGCTGCTCTCACCTGTTGCAAGGCATCAAGAGTTTCAGTCAGTGACTGCTGAAAAATATCCACCGCAGTGTTTTCATCTTTTTTAAGGGTCTGAACCTTGCGTCCCATCAGCATAGTGAAGTAGATCACGATCGGGTTAAACAATAGAATAAACACCGCCAACTGCCAATTCAGCCAGAGCAGAACCAGGGTTACCCCAACCAGAGACAGGCCTGCAATAATCAGTTTGCTAACTGTTGTACCCAAGAATGTATCGATCGTATTGACATCATTGAGCATGGTTGCCGAAACACTGCCGCTGCCCATAGAGGCATAGCGCGCCATAGAAACACCCTGCACTCTCGCCAATAGATCGGTACGAATCTGATAGGTCACATCTTTGGCAATCACGGTAAATTGCTGCATCTGCCAGACCCCCATAACCAGGCCTACCAAACGCAGAATAATAGTGACAATAGTAATGGCGATAATGTAATAGGTTGCGGTGTGCCACTCAGGAGAGACAAAAATTTGTAGAAAAGCGACGATTGGGCCAGGTTTATCTAAAAGCACTTCATCAACCAGCATTGGCAGTAGCAGAGGCAATGGCACTGTAGCCAGCATGGCAATTAATGCAATAAAATTTGCCTTCCACAATTCGGCTTTGTGAGAAACAACTAAATCGTAGATTCTCTGCCAGGTGTAAGAGCGATCAGATGTTGCTGCAACTTTAACCGGTGCCGTTTTTGGCAGGCCTCTTCCTCTTGGCATAACCGTTATACCTCAAGCTTAAACAAACGATTAAAGTTATCGGTTGTCGCTTTGGCAACCTCTTCGAGCGACATCTCCTTAAGATCGGCGATCTCTTGCGCAACATAGCAGGTATAACCAGGTTGATTGGTTTTACCGCGATAAGGAACCGGTGCCAAATATGGCGCATCTGTCTCAACCAAAATACGGTTGAGCGGAACCTGCTTAGCCACCTCTTTCAGCTCTTTGGCATTTTTAAAGGTCACAATGCCGGAGAAAGAGATGTAAAAACCGATATCCATTGCTCGCTGGGCGATCGTCATATCTTCAACAAAACAATGCATAATGCCCTTGACCTCTTCTGCACCCTCTTGTTCAAGGATAGTCAGGCAGTCATCGGTTGAATTACGAGTGTGAATAATCAGCGGTTTATCAAGTTGTTTTGCCAGACGGATATGCTGCTTGAAACGCTCGTGCTGCCAGTTCATATCGGCTTCGCCTTCAAAATGGAAATAATCCAGCCCTACCTCACCGATCGCCAATACTTTTGGGTGTGATGCCGCTGCGATAATCTCTTCATCGGTCACTACCACCGATTTGTCTTCACAAGGGTGCACACCGATTGCCGCATAAACTTGCGGATACTTGTCTGCAATCTGCAAAACTTCCTGCCATTGCGGCGGGTTGATCGCCACACAAAGAATTCTCTCTACACCCAGTTCTTGGGCAGTGGCCAAAACTTCATCGATATTGCCGACCTTGTCTTCTGGCAACATATTTAGGTGACAGTGTGAATCTACAATCACGCAAGTGTTCCTTTAACTAATTTGCTTTTAAATACGGTTTGCAGTGGTTCCGGACTCTGCTGAACAGCCAGCCACTCGAGACAAAGGTTCTCTAAAACCAACTCCTTATTGGCGTTAGAGAGCCATTGCAGCTTGGCATTGAGTATGGCCTGCTGGAATCTTAGCCAGTTTTGCAACTGCGGATTATTGGCTGATTGCGTTTCAGCGTTATCGGAGTAAACCACCGAACGTGCTGCCGAGACCGTCCATTGATAGAAATAATCAAACACCCGCTCCGGCTGTTGCCATTTCAACCAACTAGCAACGGCTTGAGTAATAGTTTTACTACCTGACAACATCTGGTTTAGATCGGTTTTCCACTGCTGGTCCTCTGTAAACAGTCCTTCATTTATCCAGTCTCTGGAATCAAGAGGCGCCCCCCAGTTCAGTCTTAAAGCACGCTTTACCAAAGCCTCATCCGCTTGCGGCAGTTGCTGATGCAGCCATTGCGCTGCATCAGCAAGCGCTGGAGCAATAAAGCTCAATAGCTGACAACGACTCTTAATGGTCGCCGGCAGACGATCAATCTGGTGTGTGGTGAGTAAAAACAATGTGCGTTCTGCCGGTTCTTCCAGACTTTTTAACAGGGCATTGAAGGCGGACTGATTGAGATATTCAACGCCATTGATCCAGACTACTTTATAACCACCCTGATGTGAGGTTTCGTTGAGTTTATAAATCAGTTCACGAACCTGATCAACGCTGATCTCTTTTTTATCTTCCAGCCGACCGAGTTGAAAGAAGTCAGGGTGTTGTTGGGTAACAAACAGGTGGCAGCTCTGGCACTCATCACAGGCCTTCTGCACTTTTTGACCGCGACAGAGCATAAAGTGAGCAGCCTGCATGGCGAAATCTTCCAAGCCAATTCCCTGAGGCCCAGAAAGCAGATAAGCATGACCCAGGCGTTGGCAAAGGTTTAACCACTGCTGCCAGCCTTCTGCCAGCCAAGGCATATTCTGAATAGGTTCGTAGGTAAAATCGACAGCTTCAGAGGGCATTAATCATTGTCCATTAAGGGTTACCGTTGGGTTATCAAGAAGCTGTTGTAGGCGTTGCACAATATCAGCCTGAACCTGATCAAGAGGTTGGCTGGCATCCAATACGCTATAACGTTGTGGGGCTTTTTCAGCGCGGTTTAGATAGGCCTCGCGTACCTTTTCAAAAAAGGTCTGCTTTTCCTGTTCAAAGCGATCAGTTTCACCGCCGCGACTGGCAACGCGAGCCATACCCACGTCTACAGGCAGGTCAAAGATAAAGGTGGTATCCGGCTGAAAGCCCTGCTGAACCCAGTTCTCTATTTCAGCAATACGCTCATAGCTAATACCTCTAGCCGCGCCTTGATAGGCGTAAGTTGCGTCGGTAAAGCGATCAGAAACCACCCACTTGCCCTGCTCCATTGCTGGCAGAATTTTCTCTTTCAAGTGTTGAGCTCGCGCGGCAAACATAAGCAGCAATTCCGTTTCCGATTGCATCGCTGTGTAGTCTTTATTCAACAGCACTTCGCGGATCGCTTCACTAATCTCGGTACCACCCGGCTCACGGGTAACGATATGGTCTACACCCTGCTCGCTTAACCAGTCCTGAATAAAGGCCAGATTGGTCGATTTTCCCGCACCTTCGGTGCCTTCCAGAGTGATAAATTTACCCGACATAGACTATCTCATTTCTTATTTAGCAAATACTTGCGCACCGCATCATTGTGCTCTTTTAAGGTATTTGAAAAGTGGTGTTCACCGTCACCCTTGGCCACAAAATAGAGCGCTTTGGTTTTAGCCGGATTAAGGGTAGCTTCTATAGCATCACGGCTCGGCAAAGCGATTGGTGTAGGCGGTAAGCGATTAATGGTGTATGTATTGTAAGGCGTTTTCGCCAACAAGTCTCGCTTGCGAATATTGCCATCGTAATCTTTACCAATTCCGTAGATCACAGTTGGATCAGTTTGCAGGCGCATGCCTTTATTTAATCGGCGAACAAACACCCCGGCAATCAGAGGTCTCTCAGGTGCATGACCGGTTTCTTTCTCAACAATGGACGCCATAATCAGCGCTTCATAAGGGGTTTTATAGGGTAGTTTTTTATCACGGTTATTCCAGGCCTGATCAAGCACTTTATTAGTCGCTTTATAGGCACGCAGTAGAATGTCTTTATCACTGTCACCGAGTTGATAGTGATAAGTTTCCGGTAGAATTCGACCTTCAATAGTTGCGTAAGGGTAGCGATCATCAACTTTACGATCACCTTCTTCTACACCTAATAAATTCTGCAGGCCTGCAATATCATTAATATCGAGTTCAATTTTCAATTTTGGCAGGCCTTGAATCCTCTGTATGGCCTGTTGAATTGTCTGTCCGGCAATAATTGTAGCCGGATACTGTACATCTTTGGCATTTGCCAGGCCTGCAATCAGTTGGTCAATATTCCATTGTGGTTGAATATAGAATTCACCCGCTTTAATCAGATTCTGTTTTTTCTGATACTGCACATACCAGGCAAACCACTTTGGCTGTTTTAACAGGCCCTTGGCATGAAGCTGGCGAGCAACCTTATGTACTGAACTGCCAGGTTTAATATGAATAATCACCGCTTCAGTTTGTGTAGAAATCGGTGATTCCACAAACTGTTTAAACTGTAGATAGGCGTAGCCAACCGCCAGGCCTGTAATAAGCGTTATGATCAGGAAACTACGTAGCCACCAGTTTGCTCCGGCTTTTATATGTTTTTTTTGTTGATTTTGCGACTTAGAATTTTGGTCTTGCTGGCTCATATATTTCCACGAAATTCGGTTAATTCAATGGCATTGGCAGACTGCCAATCATGCCATAACTTATGAATCTGAATGCCCTGTTCCATTTGATAGTTGCGTTGCATAAACTCCGAGACCAACTGTACACCACGAACCGCATTGGTAAAGAAAATCTCATCAGCATTTTCAAGATCAGAAAGAAAGACTTCCTCTTCAACCGGATTCATACCTTTTTCAGTTAATAACTTGAGTAAGCTAAAACGTGTGCTACCTTCTATTCCGCACTGATCTAGTTTAGGGGTAATTACTTTGCCATCATTTATAAAAAACAGGTTGGATTGAGTGCCACAAATTACCTGTTGCTGGTGGTTCAACATAATACCTTCATCAAAACCCTGTTCAGCCATCTCATGACGAGCTATCACATTTTCTAAACGGTTTAGCGTTTTAAGGCCTGCAAAACTGTTATTTGAAGCTAGAGTTTGGCAAAGGCCTGTTGAAATCTTAGTTGCTTGTACTTCAGCTGTTTGCGGTGCTGGTTTTATATAAAATAGCGTGTTCGGATGCGCTGCATTAGGAGGTTGATAACCGATGCCTCCGCTGCCACGAGTAATGACTACTTTCAATACACAGCTGTCCATAGCGTGCTCGGTAAAATAGAAACTCAAAGCACTATAGATCCAAAGTTTTAGTGTTTTCTCTTCTGGCTGTGGAATATGTAGCGCTTCACAGCTCTGTTGAATACGCCGCCAATGCGCTTGCCAATTAACAATCTTGGCTTCAGAAATTAGAATCGTGGTAAAAAAACCATCGCCGTATTGAGTACCACGATCATGCAAACTCAGCGTTTCCGCTGGCTCTCCATTTACCCAAAATGAATAGCTGTTCATGAATTAACCTCAGAAAATGCTTTTATCAGGCCTTTGGCTTTATGGCGCGACTCGGTCAATTCGAACTCAGGATCGGAGTCGGCAACAATACCAGCACCCGCTCTAAAGCTGACTATCGACTTATTATTCTGCTGATAGTGCAACATGGTTCTAATCAAAATATTTAGGTCCAGTGAACCGTCCAGGTTGATATAACCGAGTGATCCGGTATAAGCCTCTCGCGGCATCTGCTCCAGCTCAGCAATAATTTCCATACAGCGAACCTTAGGGCAGCCGGTTATAGTGCCTCCAGGAAACAAAGCGTGCACAATATCCAGAGGCGAAAAGCCTTCACGCAATTTGCCGCGTACATTGGAAACAATATGATGCACATGCTCATAGGTTTCCACCACCATTAATTCATTGACTTCAACCGTGCCCGGCTGACAGATACGCCCCAAGTCATTGCGCTCAAGATCGATCAACATAATGTGTTCGGCGCGCTCCTTGGGGTGATCTATCAACTCCTTGACTAAGGCTTGATCAGCCTTCTCTGTTTCACCGCGTTTACGGGTTCCAGCAATTGGACGAGTCTCCACCCAGGGGTGTTGATACTTCACCAGTCTTTCGGGAGAGGAGCTGATAATTTGCCAGGCCTGCTCAGTTTCAGGGTCGTGGAAATGGGCCAAAGCAGCAAATGGTGCCGGGTTTGATTTACGTAATGCCCTGTAGAGGTCAATATGGTTGTTCTGCTCAGAAATTTCGACCTGCCACTCTCGTGACAAGTTGACTTGAAAAATATCACCACAAAGAATGTACTCTTTGATCTCCTCAACACCATTCAAGTATTTGCTCTCTGGCTCTTCACTGGTGTTGATAAGATCGACTGATTTTACAGAAGCTTGCTCTGGCTTTTTCGCAAAAACTGTTTCGAGATCAGCTTCAATTTGGTTCAAACACTTCTCATACCCGGGTTCAACCAAAATAGCAGCCTGCTTTGTATCATGGTTGATCATCACCGCAGCCGGAACTCGAGTGAGGTGAGCGAGTGGAAAATTGGATTGCGGCAAGTTCAAAACCGGCTCAACTACTTGAGCATAGTCATAACTGAAATAGGCAAACCAGCCGCCAAAGAAAGGCCAATTAATTGAAACCGAATCATGTAACCGTTGCTTAGAAAACAAGGCCTGTAGGCTTTCCACAAAATTTTCAGAATCATCTCCCGACCTTAGCTGTAGAGTCTCCTGCGGAAAGGCAAACAGAATATCAAACTGACCAAGGTTCTCGCCTTGCTGACCACCATGGATCGTACAACCTTTGGCAACACTCTCTAAAAAAAATGGATAGCGTTCCGGATTAAGTTCATGCAGTTTCAACAAATCTAACGATTCTACTGATTGCCTTGTTATCTGCTGCAAATTCAACTCTTGAATAACAGGAGCATACTGGGATTTATCAGACTCGTTGTTGTACAAATCAGTCATCTAATTTAGAAGTGGAAAACATTTAAAAATCATGGCGTACAGTTTACTTGACTAAATAGCTCTTCACCATGTTTAAAAGCAAAAAAGCTCGTTGACAAAATCAACAGGCCCTTTTTTTTTCAACAGAGTGTCAGTAATATCTACACTTTAGCTAGAACAATGGTCGCATTGGTTCCACCAAAACCAAATGAATTTGACAGTGCATAGTCGATTTTCGCTTCACGAGCACCATCGGCGACATAATCCAGGTCACAACCCTCTTCCGGGTTTTCCAGATTGATTGTTGGTGGCAATATCTGGTTTTTAATTGCCAGGGCAGTAAACACCGCTTCCATGGCTCCGGCCGCACCCAATGCATGACCGGTCATTGATTTAGTTGAACTCATCGCCAAGTTATAAGCGTGGTCGCCAAATATAGTTTTAACCGCACTGGTTTCACAGACATCACCTGCCGGAGTAGAGGTTCCATGAGCATTGATATAGTCAATTTGATTTGGTTTAACACCGGCATTATCCAGAGCGGTTTGCATGCATCGCCCAGCGCCTTCACCACCTGCTGCAGGCAGAGTCATGTGGTAGGCGTCCCCACTCATACCAAAACCTAATACTTCAGCATAGATCCTTGCGCCACGCGCTATCGCATGTTCATACTCTTCCAGTACGACTGCACCGGCACCATCTGCCAAAACAAAACCGTCGCGGTCACTGTCCCAAGGACGACTCGCTTTCTGAGGATCATCATTGCGAGTAGATAACGCGCGAGCCGCCGCAAAGCCTGCCAAACCAAGTTCTGTAGTGGCGTATTCTGCGCCACCGGCAACCATTGCATCAACATCACCGTACTGAATCATTCGCGCGGCATCACCAATTGAGTGAGTACCGGTTGCACAGGCAGTACCAATTGCCATATTTGGACCTTTCAAACCGAACATAATCGACAGGTTACCGGAGATCATATTGATAATAGAGCTAGGCACAAAGAATGGTGAAACGCGTCTTGGTCCTGATTTCATCATGGTGTTATGCTGAGTTTCAATCGAACCAATTCCACCGATACCAGAACCCATAGAAACACCAATTCTAGGTGCATTTTCATCGGTAATTTGCAGGCCTGAATCACGAATTGCCTGGGCGCCAGCGGCAATACCATAGTGAATAAACGGATCCATCTTTTTGGCTTCTTTCGGTTTGATGTAATCAGTGACATCAAAACCTTTAAGTTCACCAGCAAACTTAACCGCAAAGGATTCGGTATCAAACTTAGTGATAAAGTCGATACCACTCTTACCTGCAAGAATATTTTCCCAGTTTTCTGCTACGTCTAAACCAACAGCAGACAGAACACCTAAACCCGTAATAACAACTCGACGTTTGGCCACAACAGCACCTCAATAACTCTTAAAATGGAAAGACCCAGAAATATCAGAAAAAACAGGCCTGTCAGAAACAAAAAAAGCCGCAAATGACGGCTTTTCTTAAAATCTATTTTAAAACTAACAAGTTTAAAATAGATTACATGTTTGCTTCTACGTATGCAGTAGCTTGTGCAAGAGTTGAAATCTTCTCAGCTTCTTCATCAGCAATTTCGCAATCGAACTCTTCTTCCAAAGCCATTACTAGCTCAACAGTGTCAAGAGAATCTGCACCTAGGTCATCAACAAAAGAAGCATCTGCAGTTACTTGATCTTCTTCTACACCTAGTTGCTCAACTACGATTTTCTTAACGCGTTCTTCAATACTGCTCATGGAACTCTCCAATATATATGTTTGTGATTAAAAGTTTATTAATTGTGCGATATTTTCGCTTTATCTCATAGGTTTTTCAAGCCCTGTGAAAGGCATTTACCATTAAAAAATTATGGGCATGGTTAAACCATGTACATTCCGCCGTTCACATTAAGAGTTTGGCCTGTAATATAAGCTCCACCATCACCGGCCAGGAAGCTAACCGAACGGGCGATATCTTCAGGCTGGCCTAGCGCTTGCAGTGGAATTTGCTTAGCCAACGCTTCTCTCTGCTCTTCTGGCAGCGCTTTGGTCATGTCAGTTTCAATAAAGCCAGGCGCAATGGTATTAACAGTAATGCCTCTCGCTCCAACTTCACGGGCAAGAGATTTGCTGAAACCGATAATTCCTGCCTTGGCAGCAGCATAGTTGGTTTGTCCTGCATTACCCATTACGCCAACAACCGAAGCGATGTTGATAATACGGCCACCTTTTGCCTTCATCATGCCGCGCAGACAAGCCTTAGACATACGGTAAATTGAGTTCAGGTTGGTTTGAATAATGTCATCCCACTCGTCATCTTTCATGCGCATAAGCAGGTTATCGCGAGTAATACCAGCGTTGTTAACCAGAATGGTTGGAGTACCGAACTCTTTAACAATATCACCAAGAACCTCAGTAATCATCACTGCATTAGTGACATTCAGGCATTTTCCTGTGCCTTCAGCGCCAGCTTCTTTCAAATAGGCCGAAATCGCCTCGGCACCTGAATCTGAAGTTGCCGTACCAATCACTGTTGCGCCCTGAGCAGCTAAATCCAGTGCAATAGCCTTTCCGATTCCACGACTAGCGCCAGTTACCAGCGCCACTTTACCTGTTAACATTATTGTCACCTTAATAATTAGATGTTTGAAAGTTGCCCTATTTTATAGTGTCGCTAAGGCTTTTTCCAGCGAAGCATTGTCAAACACCGGAGCACAAGACATTTTTCGATCAATTCGACGATTGAGTCCCATTAAAACCTTTCCTGGCCCCAATTCGTAAAGTCCTTCAACACCCTGAGCTTTCATCGCATTGATGGTTTCAACCCACTGAACAGGTTGATAAAGCTGCTTAACTAACAAATCTTTAATTGCTTCGGCTGAACTGGCCTGCGAAAAGTTTACATTGTGCAGTACTGGTATAGTCGGCATTTTCAGATCCATACCAGTAAGTTTTTCTGCAAGTTTATCGGCTGCAGGTTTCATTAGTGAGCAGTGAGACGGAACACTCACTGGTAGCGGAACCACACGAGAAGCTCCCGTCTCAGTTGCCAATTCCATAGCAGCATCTACTGCGGCTTTATTACCAGCGATCACCACCTGTCCCGGAGAGTTAAAGTTAACCGCTTCAACCACACCCTCAGTTTTATCACAGACTTCAACCACTTGCGCATCTTCCAGCCCAAGCACTGCCGCCATGGCGCCCTCACCTGCTGGTACCGCAGACTGCATTAAGCGGCCTCGCTCAGCAACCAGGCTGATTCCTTGTGACAGAGTCATAGCCCCACTTGCAACCAGCGCAGTATATTCTCCCAGAGAATGGCCTGCCATAAATGCCGGTGCAACATCCTTTTGAGCAGCAACCGTTCTATAAACCGCAATACCTGACGCCAACATAGCTGGCTGGGTTACATCAGTCTGGTTCAACTTACCATCGGCATCATTTTGAACCACATCCCACAGGTCATAGCCAAGTGTTTCAGAAGCTTCAGCAAAAACCTCATTGACTTGAGAGTTTGATTCAGCGAGTTCAGCTAACATTCCAACAGACTGAGACCCTTGACCAGGAAAAACAAATGCATATGACATAAAAAAATCCCTATAAAAAAGGCGATTAATTAACCGCCTTGATTAAAAAAATAAACTTAATATTTGATTAGAGCAGAGCCCCAGGTGAATCCACCACCAAAGGCTTCAAGAAGAAGTGTTTGCCCGCGTTGAATTCGACCGTCACGAACCGCCTCATCCAGAGCCATCGGTACAGAGGCACTTGAGGTATTAGCATGCTTATTAACCGTTACTACAGTCTGATCATCGCGGAGCTTAAGTTTTTTAGCTGTCGCTTTGATTATGCGCATATTAGCCTGGTGCGGAACCAACCAGTCGATATCTTCTTTCTGCATATTATTGGCCTCAAGGGTTTCGGTAGCAATTCGGCTCAACGTATTTACCGCCACCTTAAAGACTTCATTACCTTTCATTGACATGGTACGCTCAGCCACTTCGTCAGTTTGAGGAACTTTAGAGATACCAGATGGGACATGCAACAGCTCTTCGTGTTCACCATCCGCGTGAATATGAGTAGAAAGAATTCCTGCTTGTTCAGAGGCTTCCAGGATTACTGCACCAGCCCCATCACCAAACAGTACACAGGTATTGCGATCTTCCCAGTTGGTAATTCTTGAAAGGGTTTCAGAACCTACAACCAGAGCGCGTTTTGACATACCGGTCTTAACAAACTGGTCGGCAACACTCAGGGCATAGACAAAGCCTGAACAGACAGCCTGGACATCAAAAGCTGGGCAGCCACGAATATTTAAACGGTGCTGTAGCAAACACGCTGTACTTGGAAACGTTTTATCGGGAGTGGTGGTGGCAACGATGATCAGGTCAATGCTACCAGCATCAATTCCCGCCATTTCAATGGCGCGCTTTGAAGCAACTGCAGCTAGGTCACAGGTTGTTTGATCATCTGCAGCGATGTGGCGCTGTTCAATTCCTGTACGCTCACGAATCCACTCATCGCTGGTCTCAACCATCTTTTCTAGATCATGGTTGGTAAGAATTTTCTCTGGTAAGTACCCGCCGGTACCGATAATTCGGCTATAGATTTTTTGGTTCATTTTTATTTTGTTCACAATCTACATTGATTGCTTACCTTACAATAAAACAGCTTTTCAAGCCATTCAAATTTACCTATCAGGCAAGATATTTGCGAGGTCAGTTAAGCGCTAGATTGCTTATTAACAGGCGCCTCTTCAACTTGCACAGGCTTCTCTTTTAATAGATTTGAAAGCTCATTGGAGATCAACTCGGGGACGTTTTTAATTACCTCAAGTCTAGCTTCTTTAATCGCATGGAAAAATGAGAAGTGGTCTGCACCACCATGACTTTTAATGACTATTTTACGAAGTCCCAAAAGTGATGCTCCATTATATTGTCTTGGATCAACCTTATCTTTGAAAGACTTTAAAACCGGGTATGAGATCAACGCAACAAGCTTAGTTAGAAGATTCTTATTAAAAGCCTCTTTCAGATAGAAAGAGATCATCTTGGCAACACCCTCACTAGACTTGAGCGCGATATTACCGTCAAATCCATCACAGGCAACCACGTCAGTATCACCTTTGTAGATGTCATCACCTTCAATATAACCTACGTAGTTAATTGAGGTATCGTTCAATAACTGATGAGCATCTTTAATTCGCTGGTGACCTTTAATCTCTTCTTCACCAATATTTAATAGGCCGACTCTAGGTTTAGGATTATCATCAACCGCTTGAGTCAGTACCGAGCCCATCAGGGCAAACTGCATCAAGTTTTCACCAGTACAACCGACATTTGCGCCAAGATCCAGCACATGTACATGACCTTTCATGGTTGGCATGGAGGTACAGATCGCAGGACGGTCAATACCAGGAATGGTTTTCAAAACAAATTTTGCCACAGCCATTAAAGCACCAGTATTACCCGCACTGACACAGGCGTGAGCTTCATCATCTTTGACAAGATTGAGGGCAATTCGCATTGAGGATTTGCGTTTGTTACGCAGGGCTTTTGAGGGCAGATCATCCATTTCAACAACTTGCTCAGCGTGTTGAACGGTGATTCTTGAAGCGTCATATTCGTGTTTTGCCAGTTCGTCCTGAATCAATGATTCCTGACCAACCAGTACGATATGAATATCTGAAAATGTGTTTAGAGCATCAATCGATGCTGGAACCGTGACACTTAAACCGTGATCACCGCCCATTGCATCGATTGCAATTTTAGTAGACAAGCTGGATTACGCCTTATCTTCGACTACTTTTTTACCTTTGTAGTAACCATCAGCAGTTACGTGGTGACGACGATGAACTTCACCTGTAGTCTCATCAACAGTTAGTGATGGCGCACTAAGTGCATCATGTGAGCGACGCATACCACGTCTAGATGGTGTTTTACGACTTTTTTGAACTGCCATGGCAATCTCCTAAACTTTAATAAATTTAATTCTTTTTTAAGCCTTGTAGCACAGCAAAAGGATTTGGCCTTTCAGCCTGCTCTTCTGCCGCATCGGCTTTGTCATTAACGTTTTCATCCAGCTCTGCTGAACCAGAAAACTCTGGTGCGGCGCTCTGCTCATCAACCGGCGCCAACGGCACCGACAAGAGCAGCTCTTCTTCTATCCACTCATAGGGGGAGATTTTCTCCTCACTGAGTTGGTAGACTTCAACATCTGCTGGCATATCTTCAGTCAACGCCAGCGACTCTGCTAAAACACCTTTGATTTCAGAATGCACTGGATAATCAAAAACATTCAAGGAACGCTGGCATTGCAGTTTTAAACTGGTATCAATCTGCATGACAAAGGCCGGTAATTTCAACGCTTTGTCAAAGAAAAAATCCAACTGAACAGCAACTTCACCATCTGTTGACTCAACCACTTCATTTAAGCGCGTAAAACGGCTCTGGTTGACTCGATCAGTAAATCGTTTATTATGATTTACCGAACTGATTGGGTCTATCCATTCAGGTAGCTTATCTAACATAGGCGCGCATCATACCTGTAACCCCTTCTAAAGTCAAAGAAATCTGGCAAATTATTAGCAATAGTTTTTTGCATTATTTTTTTAGTAAAAACATACAACTAACAGCTATTAAACACGGTTAAAAATGACCATTTCAACAAAACATGCTTCTTTAGAAATGCCGGCTATTGTTCTAGGCTCAACATCCCCTTTTCGCAAACAGTTACTGGAAAAGCTGCATTTGGACTTTTCTCAGGATGCGCCCGATATAGATGAAACGCCACTAAATGGTGAAACAGCCAAGCAGATGGTATTGCGACTGGCTAAAGACAAAGCGAAAGTCTTTAAAGCCAAATACCCGCAACACATCTTGATTACCTCAGATCAGTGCGCGGTTTTTGACAAGTCTCCGATTGGCAAGCCGCATACAGTTGAGAATGCAGTTAAACAGCTAAGTCAATTCAGTGGTAAACAGATTAACTTTTTTACAGGCCTGGTCGTTTGCAACACTTTGACCGGTGAAGAGTTTGAGTATCTAGACACAACAACAGTGTATTTTAGAGAACTGTCAGAAGCGGTTATCAGAAACTATATAGCGCTGGAACAGCCTTTACAGTGTGCTGGAAGTTTTAAATCCGAAGGCCTTGGTGTCACACTATTCGACAAAATTGACAGTCGCGACCCTAATGCTCTAATCGGCTTACCACTTATGGCATTGACCGATATTTTTTATCAGATGGGCTATCCCCTTCCAATAATAGAAAACTAAGTATACATATTGAGCCAACTATTGAGTTCATGCAGTGAATCAAGCGTTGCAACCGGATCGAACTCACTCAAAACCTCAGTTTGATGCACACCATGGCTTAGAGCGACTCGATCCATACTGATATTCTGCGCCATCTCCATATCAAAGGTGGTATCACCGATCATTACTGCTTCGGATACATCAATACTGAACTCCTCAAGAATTTGCTCTAACATCAATGGATTCGGTTTTGACGCCGACTCTACAGGCGTACGAGTAAAATCAAAATACGCACCGAAAGCAGTATCTGCAAGTACTGCATTAAGACCTTTGCGACTCTTACCAGTGGCAATTGCAGTTTTAATACCCTGCATTTTCAGGTTCAGCAACAGAGCTTCAGCACCATCGAATGGCACCATTTGGACTTCACTCTCCTCTAAAAAACACTGAGTATAAGCCTCAGACATAGCCACAATCTGTGATTGTTCTAATTCAGGATAAAGTCCCAAAATAGCATTTTCCAAACTTAAACCAATTATTTGCTTTGATTCGTCATAGCTCAAAACCGGCAGACCGCACTCTTTAGCAGCAGTCTGAATTGCATCAACAATTCTGGCTTCAGAGTTCATTAGAGTGCCATCCCAATCAAAAATAACCGCTTTGTATTTCTTATTTTGTTGCATTTATAAGGTCTCGTAAATTCTATTAATTTCTAATTATCCAGGGTTTCAATTATTCTTTTGAAATCATGCCATAAAGGTGCTTCTATCAACATTTCCTGTTCGGTTACCGGGTGGGTAAAACCTAAAAATTGAGCATGAAGCGCAAGTCGTTTCATACCCATAGAGCGATATTTCTTGTTAACCTCACGATCACCATAACGGTCGTCACCCATCAATGAACAACCCTGTGAAAGCGCATGAACCCTAATTTGGTGAGTTCGTCCGGTTTTTAATTTAACCGAGACTAAATCAGCGCCTTTAAGGTGCTTTTCAACTTGGAAAAAGCTAATGGCACTCTTACCATCCTTGGCCACTTTGACATGCCAACCACCATCTTTAAGATGATCTTTACGCAATGGTAAATCAACCTTGGTCAAACCTTTGGGCCACTGTCCCATTACAATTGCCAGGTAGCGTTTATCAAACTTGTCGGCACGCATCTGGGCATGCAAGTTCTTAAGCACCGAAGCTTTTTTAGCAATCAAAATACAGCCAGAGGTGTCGCGATCAATCCGGTGTACCAGTTCCAGCCTTTTGGCCAGCGGCCTCAGAGCTCGTACTGTCTCAATCAAACCGAAGTGAACCCCTCCACCACCATGAACGGCGACGCCTGATGGCTTATTAACCACCATAAGATCTTTATCCTCATAGAGAATATTACTCTCAATCCGGCTAAGTTCAGAAACCGGAATATCAGAGTCTTTAATTTCTGTTTTTGGTGGAACTTTAATTGGTGGTATACGCACCACATCACCCACATTGAGACGAGTATTGGCTTTTGCCCTGCCTTTATTCACCCGAACCTCCCCCTTGCGAATGACTCGATATATTAAGGTCTTTGGCGCCTTGCGAAGATGTCGCATCAAGAAATTATCCAAGCGCTGACCTTCGTCCTCAGAACCGACTTCAACAAACTGTACTTTTGGGCTGGGTGTTTGACTCACTAAAACAACTCTTCAATAAAATTGCGCACAGTTTACTCTTAACCGGCTAGGTTGTCATTGCAAGCATGTTGAATGAGTGATATATTTGCCAAGCTTGTTAATAGCCTAAACTGTTTTTGGCTGCAAGCAAAAGATGAAATTGCCCATTCTGAAGAGTGAATGAGGCCTAAGGCACAAGAAATTTAAATATAAATCGCAAACAGTAAGTTCGTAAATTCTGTTTGTTTTTATTAACTTAAAGACTGAGCCAACATTAAAAAGACGATACATCGCTCGTACTTAATTAGTTTTTCAGCGTCAGGCAGACCTTTCGCCGGCTGACATAAAAGTATCGATAAGTTTTTAGATGCAGTGAAAGCTGATTCTCCGGCCAAAAACCGAGACACTGAATCATTAAGAGTAACCTAAGACATCTCAAAAACCATACGAGAAGTACCCGCTGAAAGTATTATTAAACATCAGGTTCACATAACAACCTGACGGCTAGAGCAAGCTTGCAATAAGAATTACCTAAAAAGACAGGTCTGCTCGATAACAGTGTTAAACATCTAGCAACAGACACTTGGTAAAGGCTTTTCAAAGCCTAAAATCCAAGCAGTTTGCTTATGTAGATAACAATTTGCCTAAGACAACTTTCCAGCCAAAGTCCTAATTCAATTGGACTTTATTCTCGTTCGTGCGCGTCGTACGAATGTTGTGCTCAACTCAAAATATAAAGAGAAGAGCATGAAAAGAATGCTGATAAATGCGACTCAAGCTGAAGAGACGCGCATTGCCCTTGTAGATGGTCAAAGCCTCTACGATCTAGATGTGGAAACTCCACAACATCAAAAAAAGAAAGCCAATATTTACAAGGGTAAAGTTACCCGTATTGAACCGAGTCTAGAAGCTGCATTCGTAGACTATGGTGCTGAACGTCACGGCTTCCTGCCATTCAAAGAAGTTGCCGAAGAATACTACCCCGCTGAGAAACCCGAAGGCCGAATGAGCATTAAGGATGTGCTTAAAGAAGGTCAGGAAATTATTATCCAGGTTCAAAAAGAAGAGCGTGGTAATAAAGGCGCGGCACTTACCACTCAAATCACACTGGCAGGGCCTTATGTAGTCATGATGCCCAATAACCCAAAAGCCGGTGGTATTTCACGTCGAATCGAAGGTGATGATCGCAGTGATATCCGCGACAGCCTTCGTGACCTGGATGTTCCAGATGGTATGGGACTGATTATCCGCACCGCTGGAGTTGGCAAAAACTCTGAAGAACTGCAGTGGGGAGTTAACTATCTGGTTCAACTATGGGATGCGATCAAGAAAGCCGCAGACTCTAAAGAAGCCCCTTTCTTAATTCATCAAGAATCAGACATTGTTATTCTGGCTATCCGTGACTATCTACGTCAGGACGTAGGTGAAATCATTATCGATAATATGGATGTTTACCATAAAGCGCGTGATTTCATTCAGCATGTTATGCCTGAGCACGTCTATAAGGTGAAACCTTACCAAGACAAGATCCCGCTATTCACTCGCTTCCAGATAGAATCTCAGATTGAGTCTGCCTACTTACGTGAAGTGACTCTACCTTCTGGAGGCTCAATTGTTATCGATATTACCGAAGCTCTAACTGCTATTGATATCAACTCAAGTCGCGCAACCAAAGGCGGTGATATTGAAGAAACAGCCTATAACACTAACCTAGAAGCGGCTTATGAGATCGCTCGTCAATTACGTCTGCGTGATTTAGGTGGACTGGTTGTAATCGACTTTATCGATATGCACTCCAACCGTCACCAACGTGAAGTTGAACAGAAAATGCGTGATGCAGTTAAATCCGATCGAGCTCGAGTGCAAATCGGTAAAATCTCACGTTTTGGTCTGCTAGAGATGTCGCGTCAACGACTGCGTCCATCGATTGAAGAATCAACTCAAATTATCTGTCCGCGTTGCAATGGGGTTGGCGTTATTCGTGGCGTTGAGTCACTTGGCCTATCTATTCTTCGCTTGCTGGAAGAAGAGTCTCTTAAAGAGAATACTCGTCGAGTTACTGTTCAATTACCGGTTGATGTAGCGACCTTCCTACTCAATGAAAAACGCAGCCAGATCACCCGTATTGAAGACCGCCATAAACTGCACATTCTGATTGTTCCTAACGAGCACTTGGAAACTCCGCAATACATTATGGAACGTTCTCGTCATGGTGAAGAGCTATCTTCAAATGCAAGTTACGAAGTAAAAGAGATTATTTTGCCTGAAACTGCGCAAGAAGAGGAACAGGTAAAACAGGTTCATAAAGAAGAGCCAGCGGTGCAGAACATTCAACCTGATACTCCACCTCCTCCTTCAAATTCTCAAAAGGCAAAAGAAGCTAAACCTGGATTATTGGCACGGGTATGGAAAGCACTCTTCAGCAAAGAAGAAGCTGAAGAGGAAAAGCCGAAACCACGCAACCGCCGAGGAAACCGTAACCGTCGTCGCAATCAAGATGAGCGCAATGATAATCGTCGTAATCGCAACCGTCGTAACCGCAATCGTCATGACGATGATGAAAATCGTGGAAATAAGCGTCGTCGCAATAACGAACAAGCGGAGACAACAGAGCAGAGTAACAAGCAGAAAGAAGGCGGGCGCAATCGCAATCGTCGTAACCGCAACCGCAATGATCGTGATAACCCAGCAAATACATCTAAAGAAGAGTTACAAAACAAGTCAACAGAGACCAGCTCGAAAGCTGAAGAGAAATCTTCTAAAAAATCTAGAAGAGGCTCTAAAAAGGCAGAAAAAACCGTTGTAGACGCCCCTGAAAATCAAGAAGAGCAAACTGTTGGAGTTCAAGCATCCGATGATAATCAAGAGCATAAATCTGATAAAGGTGAACGCCGTCGTCGCAGTCGTTACAACACACGTACCTACACTAAACGTCGTCGTGCCCCAGCAGATGCAGAGTCAAGATCAATAGACTGCCCTGCTCCCGGTAGCGAAGAACAAGTAAAAGCAGATGAATCTGCCGCCGAACCTGCGGTCGAATCTGTTCCTGCTGTAGAGACAACTGAAGCTGTTGAAACTGCAACCGAAGAAACGGTTCAACCTAATGAAGCAAAATCTACTTCTGATGCTACTTCTGAAACTAAGCAAGAGAAAAAACCTGCTAGTGAAGAAAACGCCCAACAGAAACTCGACATAGAGGAGCCTGCTGAAAAACCGACTGCAAAGGAAAAACCTGTAGAAGTCGAAGCAACTGAAGATAGTAAGCCTTCAGAGGAACCTTCTAACTCAAGCGAAGAACAAGCGACTGAAGAGAAGCCAAAACGAAGAAGACGCAGAACCAGTACACGTAAACCACGTGCAGCAGGTGGAGCTCGCACTCGCAAGGCTCCTGCAAAGAAAACGGCCAAAAAAGCAGATGCAGAAAAACCTGCCGAACCGGTTGAAACAGAAGCAACTTCAGCGCCTGAAAAAACCGAAACCAAGGTGGACGAAAAAGCTGATGCTTAATCACTTTTAACCCCTGCGAAGCAGGGTTAATAAAACGACAAAAAAGCCCTCAGAAGCTAATCAGTTTCTGAGGGCTTTTTAATTTGTTCAGCTTTGATTATCAATCAGATGTCTCTGTTTACAAATGATTCTGTCTAATATGATTTAACAGGCCTTTAGACGCTGAATCAACAAGATCAAACACATGCTCAAAACCCTGAGCCCCGCCATAGTAAGGATCAGGCACTTCTCTTTCAGAGAACTCATCACTGTAATCTAAAAACATCTGAATTTTCTCATGGTGCTCTGGTAGAGCAAGTTCTTTCAAGTTATAGAAGTTCTCGTCATCCATGGCAAGAATATAGTCATAGGCATAGAAGTCTCCAAAATCAACTTTTCTGGCACGAAGATCAAGCATTTCAATACCACGACCTCTTGCCACTTCCATTGAACGCGTATCGGGGTGTTTGCCTACATGATATGCCGCTGTTCCAGCCGAATCGATCTCAATTTCTGCTGCTAAACCACTATCTTCAACCAGTTTTCTAAAAACAGCGTGTGCTGTTGGAGAACGGCAAATGTTGCCCAGACAAACAAATAACACAGAAACTTTACTCATACTCAAACCTTTAAAAGCTATTCGGATAAAATATGCGCAATAGTCTACCTAGTTAATAATCAAAATGCACTCTTCCTCAGCTTACAAAATGAAAAGCTTTAGCTACTCTCCTCAATGGGTGATCTATGCTGATGAACATATCGTCGTAGCCAACAAACCCAGCGGCCTTCTCTCTGTACCAGGCAGAGGACCTGATAAGCAAGAGTGTCTGGTGTCACATTTAGAAAAACAATTTGACGATATAAAGGTGGTTCACAGGCTGGATATGGATACTTCTGGTTTAATTGTGTTTGCTAGAACAGCAGAGGCGCAACGAAACCTCAGCCGACAGTTCCAAGAACGCCAAACCAAAAAAACATATCACGCAATATGTTCAGGTTTGCCATCAGAGTCAAAAGGAGCAATAAAGCTTCCAATGCGATGTGACTGGGAACGACGCCCTCTACAAATAATTGATTTTAAACACGGTAAATCTGCTGAAACTCATTGGCAGATTAAGCAACAATTAGCTGATAGATTTCTGGTCGTACTTACCCCAATTACCGGAAGATCGCATCAATTAAGACTACATATGAAATCACTAGGTCACCCAATACTAGGAGACAATCTGTATGCTGACCCTCAAAGTCTTAATCAATCATCCAGGCTTCTATTGCACGCTCAAGCTTTGAGTTTTAATCACCCAGAGACAAACAAAACTGTTAAATTTGAGTGCCATCCTGATTTCTTAGAATGACTTCAAAAATGGTGGCCTTAGTATCAAACCGACACTATTTGTTTAACTCAAAACTGGCACATTAACTGCTTAAATAGAAGCTGTTAAAGATCACTTTTAATAGGAATAGTATCATGTCTGAAATCGATACCAATAAAGATGATGAAGCTACTCAGGAAATGCTAGCCATGATGGAAGATAGCGCCGAGTCAGTAGAAGATATTTCTGATCTAGATGCCGATGACTTGCTCAATGCCCTTGATGATTTACCGGATTTAGATGAAATCGATATTGATGAAGAGATCAATTTAGACGATCTGGAAGATTTAGATTTGGAGCTCGAAAATATCGATGCTGCCAGTGAGCCCGAAACAGAAGCTGAAACAGAGCTAAATATTGATGATGTTGATCTCGTCAATTTAGATGATTCAGA
>DBOI01000113.1:1282-46475 GCA_002299245.1 Hydrogenovibrio sp. UBA650 | reverse complement strand
GATTCAGACATAGACTCGCTTGAAGTTGACTCTATTGCTGCAGATGACGTTGAATTATCTGCTGATGAACCAATCATTGATGAACTAGTAGAAGTTATTGAAGAAGAGACTACTATTCAAGAACCAGCAACTGACAACATTTCGCCTGCTGTCAATCAAGACTCAACCGAAACGCCAGAATTTATTTCTCAATCCAATGAATCAATTTCTGCAATGGAAGAAGCAATTGAAATAGATCAATCAATTCAGGAAATTGCATCCGAAGTCAAAGAAACGGCACAACAGGCAACTCAGCTTGCCATTGCTACCAGTGAACAGGCACAGGCTTCCGCTGAAAAAACCCAGCAAGCGATTGAAGCTACATTTGCCGCAGCTGAACGCGCATTTGAAGCTGCCAAAAATGCAGGTTACAGCATTGATACAGATAGTGCAGAATCGATTACTTCAGAAGAAGTCGACCAAAAATTACAGGCCATTAAGGATAAGAATTCACATTTGAAAAGCGTTAATGTAAGCCTGAAAAAGCGTATTGCTGGAATAAAGTCGTAAATAAGCTAGTGAGTTAAAGATATGAGTGAAATCGTTGATGACCTTCTCAGTGAAGTAGAGGAACTGGAACAAGCAACCCAAGAGCTTGAAACCACCGCTGAAAAGGCAAAAAATAAAACTCATGAACTCGATAAGGCAAAAACTGTGGCAGCCTCTGAAACTCAGCTGATCGCTTTAGAAACCGCTAAAACCGCTCAGGAAGCGGCCGTCTTAAGTCAAAAAGCCGCAGAGTCAGCGATCAAACAAAGTGACGCTTTAAAGGCAGAAGTGCTTGAACTAAATGAATCTAATTTCAACTGGCGCCAGAGTGTTCGTAATGCCTCCAAGGAATTTCAGGCAGTAAAATCCAGCTTTAAAGTCATGTTGGTAACTTCTGTTATTTTCAGCTTACTGGCAGCCGCAACAATCGGGTATCTATACTATTCGATGAATAAAAAACTGGCTGATTACCAGGGCCAAACAATGGATTTAATTGCGACAGAAAATGCACTGTTTAAAAAAAGCCTGACATTGAAAATTGACGAACTGGCTTCTGTTGTAGAAAACCTTTCAGTTTCAGCTTATACGTTACCAACACCAATGCCAACAAAGGCTATTAGCAATCCAGAGGATTCAAACTTAATACCCGACCTTAGTAAAGAACATAAGGACGCTCAAGAAAAGTCTAATATCAGCGAAAACACAATGTCTGAAACAAATAGTCAAGCTATGGAAACAGAAAAAACTGCTGAAATTGCTGTTGAAGATAAAACAGAGTCGCCTAAACCTATGGCCAGTTCTCAACAAATTGATGATATTCTTGAACCAATTAATTGGCTCAAACAAAACTCTGCAACCAATCATGAATTAGAACAAATAAAATCCCTTATTGCTGACCTTCAGATTCAACTAAAAGAAGTCAACAAAAGAATCAAAGCAAGCCCTGCGGGTTCAGGCCTAAACGAGCAAGAGCTTAAAAAGCTCAATGACATGAGTTGGTTGGTTCGTAAACAAGGCAAGACGATTGAAAGACTGGAAAAAAGTATCACCAGCTTGAGTAAAAACAGCATGAGTAAAAATTATTCGAGCCAACTAAAGGCGATTCAAGCTGAGCAGACTAATATTAGATTAAAACTCAAAGATATTGATAAATCACTTGGCGAACTCACAGAGCTATCTAAAGAGCCACCTCCCTATAGTTACAGGGCAAAATGATATACATCGAAAATATCTGCTAAAAAACTAAGTTAGATTTAATCTATAAGTCTCAACATGCCGGCTTACAGCTGGATATTCTCAATCGTAAATACCCGTTTTTTATTCATAGGGTGATTTTTTAGTGTTAGCCGTTATTGACTCCCCTAATACAAATAATACCGTCTTGGACTGCATAATACAGCTAAGCTATTGATTTTACGTTCTTGAGGGCATAAAAAAACCCACATAATAGCGGGTCATTTTAGAATATGGCGGTGGACTAGGGATTCGAACCCCAGGTAGGCTACAAACCTACAACGGTTTTCAAGACCGCCGCCTTCAACCACTCAGCCAGTCCACCTTTGTTTGATGGGCGTATTATAGAGGCCTGATGATTTTTTGCAACAAATTTACTGTAGTTTTTTTGTAAAATCTTAGTAATAATCTTTTGAATGAAATTGCAGGGCTATTACACCTATTTCAAACCCATCTCTTTCATTCAATTAACGCTGCTATAGCCTGCTAAAACAAGATCCTGTTGCTAAGTTCACTACCCATAAAGCGATCACTAATAGGCCCAATACAAAAGTATATTCAGGCTGCGAGTAATAGCCAACAACCCGGCTCCAAATATTGCATCGCCATAGAGTGATTAAAAGAGATGGTGACATTCATGGTTTAGAGCTTGTGGTTTAGAGCTTGGGCTCTGGAAAAGAATAGAACTTCTTGAGCCTGAAAGGATTGAGAATAATCGAATTGTCGATTTAAGAGCCAGTTTTTTTGACTTCAAAAATTAAAAAGGCACTCAAAATTGAATGCCTTTTTATTAGATGCAGGTTAAACTTTTTTACAAGCTTTCTACACCACCCAGATAAGGGCGTAGAACTTGCGGTACAGTGATGCTGCCATCTGCGTTCTGATAGTTTTCCAATACCGCAACCAGAGTGCGCCCTACTGCTAAACCAGAGCCATTCAAAGTATGGACCAGTTGCGGCTTGCCCTTAGCTTCCGCTGAACGAAAACGAATCATTGAACGTCTGGCCTGGAAGTCTTCAAAGTTAGAACAAGAAGAGATCTCTCTATAGGCAGACTGTCCCGGTAGCCAAACTTCCAAATCAAAAGTTTTTGCCGCGGAGAAACCAATATCACCGGTACACAGAGTGACTAGACGATACGGCAATTCAAGTTTTTGCAGGATGGTTTCAGCATGGCCTGTTAATTCTTCCAGTGCTTCATGCGACTTCTCAGGGTGAACAAACTGAACCATCTCCACCTTTTCAAACTGATGTTGGCGAATTAAGCCACGGGTATCACGACCATAGGAACCTGCTTCAGAACGGAAACACGGAGTATGGCCGGTAAATTTAATTGGCAGGTCAGACTCTTCAAGAATCTCATCGCGCATCAGGTTGGTAATTGGCACTTCTGCGGTTGGAATCAAATAGAGATCACGATCATTGGTTTCGTGCTCTTCGTGTTTGCCAAGTTTGTAGAGGTCTTCTTCAAACTTGGGTAGTTGTCCTGTTCCACGCAGACTGTCTTGGTTAACAATGTAAGGCACATAAACCTCTTCATAGCCATGTTCTGCATGAGTATCCAACATAAACTGAGTTAAAGCGCGCTGTAACTTAGCCATTGGCCCCTTCAATACAGAAAAGCGTGAAGAGGTGACTTTTACCGCTGCATCATTGTCATACCAGCCGCGAGCTTCTGCAATATCAACATGATCTTTAGCTTCAAAATCAAACGCCTTCGGCTCCCCCCAAACTCGAACTTCAACATTATCATCTTCACTGTCACCAACCGGAACAGAGTCATGGGGAATATTTGGAATACCTGCATAGATCTCTTCAATCTGAGCCTGAACTGCTTCAGAAGCGCTTTCAGCTTCTTCCAGCTGCCCTTTTAGACTCTCAACTTCAGCCAATAGCGGTGCAATATCTTCACCCTGAGCTTTGGCTTTACCGATACCTTTGGATTTAGAGTTGCGCTCTGCCTGTAGGTTTTGCGCCTTGGACTGTAGCTCTTTGCGCTGTGCTTCTAGGCTTTGAATCTGGTCAACATCCAGTTCATAGCCTCGAGTTTTTAGCTTGGCAGCCACATTTTCTAAATCGGTTCTCAGTAACTTGGCGTCTAACATCGGTTTCTCTATCTACTAAATAATCAAGTGGTTTAAATAATTGAAGGGCAGTATTTTAACTCAAATCAAAGCCAATTCGGTTAATAGTTAATCAGTACCATCAACAAGATCAATATCAACAATTAACTCATTAGCTAAATCTTCGAGTACATCTTGAATCTCTGCCGAACTGACATCACTGGCAATATGAATTGTCATATCAGCTTTAAACAAGTTCTCACCAGACATAGAGGCTTCAGTTACTTCTGTGTGCAATTCATCAACACTGGCATTGATTTTCGCCAACTCAGTTGAGATACGATGGATAATGCCCGGTTGATCCTGTCCGACTAGCTCAATATGGAATTGGTTTTCAGAGGCCTGTAAATTCGCTTGTGAAATTACCTGAGACCTTTCAAAAATGACACTTAAGCCCAAATCATCTGCAGTCGACAGTGCTTCTTGGAAAGCCTCAACCTGCTGTTCAGGAATATCTACACGCAAAATACCCGCAAACTTACCGGCCAAACTCGCCATTCGACTCTCTACCCAGCAACCCTGATGGGCAACAATAATCTTTGAAAGCGACTCAACAAGGCCTGGAGAGTCATTACCCAATACACTGATTACAATCGATTGTTTCATAGTTGTTCTCCCTCGCCTTCTACTCTGCAGACTCTTCATAGTCACTCAATGGAGGACATGAACAAATCAAGTTTCTATCACCGTAGACATTATCGACGCGTCCTACCGGACACCAGTATTTATTGTCGCGTAAGCTAGCCAATGGATAGGCCGCCAACTCACGAGAGTAACTGTGTTGCCAATCATCTGCCATAACCGTATCAGCAGTATGCGGAGCATTCTTCAATGGATTATCGTCCTCGTTAAGCTCACCGCTTGCCACCTTGTTAATCTCGTCTTTAATCGAAATCATCGCATCACAGAAACGATCCAATTCGTATTTAGACTCTGACTCGGTCGGTTCAATCATTAAGGTTCCGGCCACCGGAAATGACATGGTCGGTGCATGAAAACCGTAATCAATCAGACGCTTGGCAATATCATCAACGCTAATCCCCGACTCCTCTTTAATTGGCCGCACATCGATAATACATTCGTGCGCCACGCGGCCATTGGCGTCACTATACAAAATGGGATAGTGAGGCGCCAAACGACTTGCGACATAGTTGGCATTCAGAATTGCGGTTTCAGTTGCTTGAATCAGGCCTTGACGCCCCATCATTCTAATATAGCTCCAACTGATAGGTAGGACACCAGCACTCCCCCAAGGCGCTGCTGAGACTGCACCCACTGTTTGCGGTTCACTATCGGTTTCAACTACCGCATAACCCGGTAGAAATGGAGCCAAATGTTTACCAACTCCAATTGGGCCAACGCCCGGGCCTCCACCACCATGTGGAATTGCAAACGTCTTATGTAAATTCAAATGAGAAACATCACCACCAAAATGTCCCGGTGCAGAGACACCAACCATAGCGTTCATATTGGCACCGTCGATATAGACTTGACCACCGTGCTGGTGCACCAGGTCACAGACTGTACGCACACTCTCTTCAAATACTCCGTGAGTTGACGGATAAGTGATCATAATTGCTGAAACATTTGCAGAGTGCTTTTCTAACTTCGCTGTCAGGTCATCAATATCAATTTCACCTTCCGCAGTGGTCTTAACCACCACCACATCCATGCCTACCATTTGCGCCGAGGCCGGGTTGGTTCCATGAGCCGATGCTGGAATTAAACAGATATTACGGTTACTCTCGCCACGACTCTGATGATAGGCACGAATAGCCAGCAGGCCTGCATATTCACCTTGGGCACCGGAGTTAGGCTGTAGAGAAATCGCGTCATAGCCGGTGGCTTCACAGAGCATCTGCTCAAGTTCGGTGCACATCTGCTGATAACCCTTTGCTTGATTGAGCGGTACAAATGGGTGCAGGCCTGCAAATTCTGGCCAGGAAACCGGCATAAGCTCGGCAGTGGCATTGAGTTTCATAGTGCAGGAACCAAGCGGAATCATCGCTCTATCCAGAGCCAAATCTTTATCGGCCAGATAACGCATATAGCGCATCATCTCAGTTTCTGAGCGGTGTTCATGGAATACCGGATGAGTTAAGAATTCAGAGCTTCTTAACAAGGATTCAGGAATAATCTCTTCGGCGGCAACCGTACTGACTGAGACGGAATCCGCTTTGTCTCCAGCAAAGACCTGCCAAAGCTTCTCAATATCCTGTTGAGTTGTGGTTTCATCAAACGCAACAGTCAGTGTATTCTCATCTACCAAACGCAAGTTATAACCAGCATCGACGGCATTCAAAGAAATGTTTTCTGCCTTACCAGAAACCGAGACCTTGATCGTGTCAAAGTAAACCTGGCTCGGCACTTCAAATCCTAATTGTCTGAGGCCTGTCGCAAATAACTGAGTGTATCTATGGGTGCGATAGGCAATTTTAGTCAGGCCTTCAGCTCCGTGATAGACCGCATACATACTCGCCATAACCGCCAGTAACGCTTGAGCAGTACAGATATTACTCGTCGCTTTCTCGCGGCGAATATGCTGTTCACGGGTTTGCAGTGCCAGGCGATAAGCTTTTTCACCACGGCTGTCTAAAGAGACCCCAATCAGACGACCGGGCATAGAGCGTTTAAACTTATCACGAGTTGCCATATAGGCTGCGTGTGGACCGCCATAACCGAGCGGCACACCAAAACGCTGGGTATTCCCCACTACCACATCCGCGCCCATTTCGGCTGGAGTTTTCAAAAGCGTTAGCGCCAACAGATCAGCCGACATCGCCACCAGTGCCTTCTTGGCATGGGCCTGTTCGATCAGGTCAGAGAAATCAACAATATCACCGTAAGTTCCAGGATACTGCAACAATACTCCAAACAAATCATAACCATCAAAACCATCTGCCGGATTGCCTACCACGACTTCAATACCGAGTGGTTCCGCACGAGTTTGTATCACCTCAATGTTCTGCGGGTGACAGTCATCGGCAACAAAGAACACCTTGCCTTTGGACTTGCTCATTCGCTGACAAAGGGTCATAGCTTCGGCACAAGCAGTCGCTTCATCCAACATCGAGGCATTTGCCAATTCAAGGCCTGTTAAATCTGAAACCATGGTTTGGAAGTTAAGCATGGCTTCCAAACGTCCCTGAGAAATTTCAGCTTGATAAGGGGTATAAGCGGTATACCAAGCTGGGTTTTCCAGAATGTTTCGCTGAATTGTTGGCGGTGTCAGAGTGTTGTAATACCCCATACCAATAAACGATTTTAGAACTTTGTTTTTTGCAGCTATCTGTTTAAGTTTTTGCAGAGAGTCATGTTCTGACAGGCCTGTAGAAATATCCATCTCATCCTGGCGACGAATCGATTCAGGCACTACCTTATCAATCAGTTCGGCAACTGAACTCAAACCCAAAGTTTCAAGCATCGCTTGCTGCTCAGAATCACATGGTCCCAAGTGTCGGTTAACAAATTGTTCAGCATTTTGTAGTTCATCCAATGAACAGTTTTTTAGCTGATTGAGCGTGACGTTTTGCACAGAAACTGACATATAACTTCTCCGTAAAAAAACAAAAGCCAGTTCGGCAATTGCCGAACTGGCCTGTAGAATTAGTTTTAGGTTTACTCTTCTTCTGTTAACTCTTGATAAGCAGCTTCGTCCATCAGATCATCCAGATCAGATGTATCTGCAAGCTCAACTTTTAGAATCCAGTTTGCCATAGCATCTTCATTAATTAACTCAGGCTCATCTTCCAGGGCTTCATTAACCTCAATCACTGTACCATCAACAGGGGCATACAGATCACTAGCCGCTTTTACAGATTCAATAACCGAGATCTCTTCACCTTTGGTAATTTCATCACCTACTTCAGGCAACTCAACAAACACCAGATCACCTAACTGTTGTTGGGCAAAATCAGTGATTCCGATCAAAACCGTACCATCACCATTGTCCTGAATCCACTCATGCTCTGCACTGTATTTGATATTGCTCATAATTCTATCTCCTAAAAACGGAATGTGTTTTCTCTAAATAATTCTGTAATAAATCGTGCTGTCAAAAATTGAATAATGTGACGAAAACTCCGTTTTCGAGAACCGTAGCGGAATGTACATTGAAGTACATGAGCACCGGAAGCGCAGAAAACGAAGTTTGCAGGCCATTAGTCGGTTTTTGCCAGTACGATTTTAGCCTCGGAAGTAATTCTGTTTAACGAAAGGTAGCTTGACTACCTCAACCGGTACTTTTTTACCGCGAACCAATGCATCTAATTTTACCCCTTCTTGAGCCATTTCGGTTGGAACATATCCCATTGCAACCGGGCCGCCAAATGCAGGGCCAAAACCGCCACTGCTCACCTTACCAACAACCGTGTCATTCTCATCAACCAGTTCAACGCCATCGCGCACCGGCATTTTACCCAATGCTTTAATTCCAACGCGTTTGCGAGTCACGCCTTCTTGCATCTGCTGCATAATTACATCAGCGCCAATATAACCTCCTGGACGCTCACCATCGGCACGACGAGGTTTAGATAAGGCCCACATCAAACTGGCTTCTACCGGAGAGATTTCATTATTCAAATCATTACCGTAGAGGCATAACCCTGCTTCCAAACGCAGTGAATCACGTGCACCTAAACCGATCCACTCAACATCGTTATCTGCTAGCAAGATTTTAGCTAATTCTTCTGCTTGGTGATTGGCTACAGAAATTTCAAAACCGTCTTCACCGGTATAACCCGAACGAGTCACAAAACAGTCTATACCATTAATTGACAGGTTCTTAGCAGTCATAAACACCATATCGGCAGACTCCGGTGCCAACTTGGCAAAAACTTCACCCGCTTTAGGGCCTTGGAGGGCTAATAGTGCTCTATCTTCAAGCACTTCAATCTCGCACTGATCCGCCAAGTGAGTTTTTAAATGTTCAATATCCTGCTCTTTACAGGCTGCATTCACGACTAAAAACAGCTGCTCGCCAGTATTGGTAACCATTAGGTCATCCATCACTCCACCCTGCTCATTGGTAAACAGAGCATAGCGTTGGCACATCTCTCCCAAATCAACAATATCCACCGGCACTAAACGCTCCAGTGCGCGTGCCGCTCTTTGACCTTTTAAAACCACCTGTCCCATATGAGAAACGTCAAACAGGCCTGCTTTTTCTCTGCTATGAAGATGCTCTTTTTTAATACCCAATGGGTACTGAACTGGCATATCATAGCCTGCAAAAGGTACCATTTTCGCCCCTGCTTCTATGTGAAGATCATAGAGCGCGGTGCGCTGAAGAGAACAGTCATTTGAACTCATATTAATCCTTAAATTTGTTTTGCCACTAACATTCCAATCCAAACCGCTATTAAACAGCTGACCACACTTACCGCGATATTCAATAGTGCCTTGGTGATCTCGCCTATTTGGATGTACTGCATAGTCTCGTAACTGAAGGTTGAAAAGGTAGTAAATGCCCCCAGAAAACCAACCATTAGAAACGCACGCCACTCGCTGGAAAGATCCAATTTATCAACCAATAGCACTGCAATCAACCCCATAAAAAATGAGCCTATTACATTGACAGACAGAGTTCCCCAGGCAAAATCACGACCAAACAGCTGATAGACCTGATGTGACATTGCAAAACGTCCAACAGCACCTAAGGCTCCACCAACAGCAATTGCTATCCAACCCCATGTGGAAATCATTTGTTATCAACCTTTTCGTCGTTTATGGATCGCATTCTGATTTAACTCCCGCAAGTGAGTCATTTTGGCTGCGATCTTAATCTCCAGACCGCGATCCACTGGCTGGTAGTAATCTCGTTCATCCATCTCTTCAGGGAAGTAAGACTCACCCGCAGCAAAGGCTTCCGGCTCATCGTGGGCATAGCGATAACCTTTGCCATAATCCAGTTCAGCCATTAATTTAGTCGGCGCATTGCGAAGATGCAAAGGTACCTCATAAGAGCCATGCTCTTTAATGTCTGCTAACACGGCTTTGTAGGCCATATAGGCGGCATTGGATTTTGGCGCTACCGCCAAGTAAACCGCCGCCTGTGCAAGAGCTAAATCGCCTTCTGGTGACCCCAGTCTTTCGTAGGCTTCTGCTGCATTAATAGTGATTTGCAGCGCTTTTAAGTCAGCATTGCCGATATCTTCACTCGCCATGCGAACTAAACGCCTGGCTAAATATCTAGGGTCTGCACCGCCGTCCAGCATCCTGACCAACCAGTACAGAGTCGCATCCGGGTCTGAACCGCGCACCGATTTATGCAGTGCAGATATTTGATCATAAAAGGCCTCACCACCTTTATCAAAGCGGCGCACACCGCCCTGAAGCACATCTTTGCAATGTTCAACGGTGAGTTTTACCAGGCCTGATAGATCATCCTTTACCTCATACTCAGCAGAGTCCATCGCCTGCTCCAGACTGTTTAACAGTCTGCGAGCATCGCCATCTGCCGCTTCAACAAGCAACTCAGATGCCCTGTCTTCAATCTCGACATTAACGGATGCTTCAATGCTTAAGTCATCCGCTAACAATTGAGCGCCGCGCCTTAAAACCTGCTCCAGCTCATCATTTTCAAGTACTTTTAAAACATAGACCTTGGCGCGAGACAGTAATGCGTTATTGAGTTCAAAAGACGGGTTTTCAGTTGTCGCTCCAATGAAGACAAAGGTACCATCTTCAACAAAAGGCAAAAATGCATCTTGCTGGGCTTTGTTGAAACGGTGCACCTCATCGACAAACAGCAGTGTGCCCTGTTGAAATTGTTCGCGGTGCAGTTTAGCCTGTTCAACCGCTGCTCGAACTTCCTTAACGCCATCGAGTACTGCAGAGAGACTTATAAACTGTAAATCTGAGTAGTTGGCAATCAACCTTGCCAGAGTAGTTTTCCCGACCCCTGGCGGCCCCCAGAATACAATGGAGTGTAAGCGACCCGACTCTAACATGCGAGTCAGAGGTCTTCTCTCTCCCAAGAGATGAGTCTGGCCAACAAACTCTTCCAATGCTTGAGGTCTAAGGCGGTCAGATAGCGGTTGATATACGCTCAAGAATATACACCCAAAAAATAAATTTAAAACTTAGGTAGTGTCATCACCTATAGCGGCTGTTAAAGTGGTTCACCTACCAGGTCAGCGCCATCCGGCATGCTAAACTGAAAATCCTGGTACGGAATCACATGATTTGACTGGATATTACTGAACTTCACCTTGGTGATATTGTCATCACTCTGATACATCCAGACTTCATGCATTTCGCCATCTTTCATACCAACTTCAATACTTTGAAAAAAAGTCGCTGCCTTGGGAGTTAAATTGAACCATTTCACGCCACTGGAATTATTTGACTCAATGATAGTAAAGTTATCTTCAATCGGCTCATTGTAGAGCAGCCAGCTAATTGGCAGGTCAGCTTTTACATCCGCTATTGGGCGCACAGTAACCTGATCTAAATCCAGATCGTAAACCCAGAGATTTTTGCCATCAACGACAATCTTTTGTTCATCGGGTTTGAAGTAATCCCAAGTTAGATTACCTGGACGATCTAACTTGAAATGCCCAATTGAAGTATTAGTGATAAACCGTGCTTCATCAGGCTGAGTTTGCACAAAATCAGCCTCAAAAGTTTTCAGCTGATTAACGTAATCCTGCAACTCTTTACCCAGTTGCTTGGCGGCAAAAACACTGCTTGATAAACCAATCACTAGAACCGAAATCGATATTTTTTTCAGCAAATGGAACACATTTTTTCCTTTCAATTTTATGGTTTATTCTTGCGGCTTTGGCACAAGAACTTCACGATTACCATTAGCTCCAGAAGACGAAACTACTCCCGAGGCTTCCATCGCCTCAACAATCCTGGCGGCACGGTTATAGCCAATCTTAAAGCGGCGTTGAATCAAAGAGATCGAAACCTTACGGCCTTCAATCACAAAATTGACCGCTTCATCATAGAGTGAATCCTGCTCGGGATCTGATGGATCCGCTGGGCCGGAATCGCCGTCGTGATTACCTTGAGTAATCATTTCTAAATACTGAGGCTGACCTTGAGATTTTACGAATTCGGCAACATGGTGAACCTCGTCATCAGTCATAAAGGCACCATGGACACGTTTTGGTGAACCTGAACCAGGAGGTAGGAATAACATATCCCCTTTTCCTAAAAGCTGTTCAGCACCGCCCTGATCAAGGATGGTACGCGAGTCAATTTTGGTATTAACCATAAACGAGATACGGGTCGGGATATTAGCCTTGATTAGACCGGTAATAACATTAACCGATGGTCGCTGAGTAGCCAAAATCAAATGAATCCCGGCAGCTCGTGCTTTTTGCGCAATTCGGGCTATGAGCTGTTCAACCTCTTTACCCACAACCATAATCATGTCAGCAAATTCATCAACTACCACTACAATGTAGGGCAAAGGCTCTAGAGTGGGCGGTTTCTCGCCAAGCTCATGACCGTAGTTTGCGGCCTGTTCGTAGAGCGGGTCAATTAGTGGTTCGCCTTTGTCTATGGCTTGCTGAACTTTCATATTAAAGCCAGCCACATTTCTTACTCCAACTTTTGCCATTAGCTGATAGCGACGATCCATCTCAAACACGCACCAGCGCAGCGCATTCGCTGCTTCGCTCATATCGGTAACAACAGGTGTCAACAGGTGCGGAATATCTTCATAGATAGAGAGTTCCAGCATCTTCGGGTCAACCATAATCAGGCGAACCTGCTCAGCGGTGCTCTTATACAACAGGCTCAAAATCATACTGTTGACCCCAACCGACTTACCGGCTCCGGTGGTACCGGCTACCAACAAGTGAGGCATTTTGGCAATATCCGCAACCACGGCTTTACCAGAGATATCTTTACCCAGTGCCACGGTAAGTGGCGACTTAGCTGATTGAAATTCTTCAGATGCCAATACTTCTCTAAAGCTGACAATTTCACGATGTTCATTTGGGATCTCAATTCCAACCACAGCTTTGCCTGGAATGACATCGACAACGCGTACTGATTGAACCGATAGAACTCGTGCCAGATCTTTTGCCAGGTTATTGATCTGGCTAACCTTAACACCGGGTGCAGGCAGAATCTCAAAACGAGTGACAACTGGGCCTGGCTGGACCGATTCAACTTTTGCAGAGACATTGAACTCTAACAAGCGTTGCTCGAGGAGTTCTGATAGAGCTGTCAATTCATCCTTGCTAAAGCCCTCATCATAGGCAGGAGGCATATCTAACAGATCAAGGCCTGGTAATTCTGCTTTTTCGACAATAGTGGCTTCAGGAGTTGAAGCGATTTGTTTGGTGCCCACTTTTAGGTTCGAAGTATCACCTGCTTTAGGCAGGTTATCATCAACAGCTAGATTGTCTGTTGCGATTGCCGTCTGTTCGAGCGCCATCTGTTCCGCGGCCTTACTAAAATCAATCGCCGGTTCACTATCAGTTTGCTGTTCAACACTCTTTGTTGACAGGTTTTGTGAAACTGATCCAATATCTGTAGCTGGTTGTGATGCTTCAGTTTTTTTACTCGGTAAAATCTTAGCTAACCACTGTTTACGAGCTTCGGCAGCATCGTTTGAAGACGTGGTTTTCGAAAGATTGTTTTTTACGCCGTTTTTGACTTGTTGCTGAACTTTCTGAACAGTGCTTTTTACCTTGTCTGATTTGACCAGTTTATCGTTAAACAGGCCTGCAAATTTATAACCCAAATTCCAGGCTTGCTGGCCTGTAAAATCGATAATAGTTAACCAGGAACAACTACTCAACATACTGATTGAGAGAGCAAACAGAACCAGTAATACCAGTGTTGCACCAAGCAAATCAACAGAATTAACCAAAGCGGTACTCAACTCATAGCCGATTACCCCACCGGCAGAGTATGGCAAGCTTATTAAGGCATCGGGCTGCATATATAGATTTGACAGGCCTGCTCCAGATGTCATCAATAACAGCAACCCAAATAAACTGAGAATGAAGCGTAGGTAGTCGAGCTCATTTCCGGTACGAATTTTTAGTGTTACCCAGCCTGCGAGCAGTATTCCAAATGGTATTAGGAAACCGAATACACCAAAAACATAGAGCAACATAGAAGAGATCCAGGCACCTGTTTTTCCGCCATAATTGGCGTAATCACCAGCGCTACTGGATGAGTCAAAACCAGCATCTGCCGAGGAATAACTAAATAGGACAATAAATAAGAAAAACGCCAAGCCAATGCAGCTCAGTACTACCCCATCTTTTAATATCCAGCCAAAGCGTTGCTGAGTTGTAATTCCGCTTGTTTGTTGAGTGGCCATAGACCTGTTATTTACTCTAAATTTACTTATCAAAAACTGCTAGAATTTTAGCACAGAATATTAGAGTCCTTGGTAGGAGTATTAGTATCAGTCAAGGTCTCTCAAGAAATTCACAAGATAACAATAAGAATAGAAAGGAAAGGATATGGCCACAAAACACTGTAAACTTCTTATTTTAGGTTCGGGTCCTGCAGGTTATACAGCAGCAGTTTATGCTGCCAGAGCGAATCTTGAGCCTGTGATGATTACCGGCATGCAACAAGGCGGACAACTTACCACCACAACCGAAGTGGACAATTGGCCTGGTGATCCGGAAGGTCTGACAGGCCCTGATTTAATGCAGCGAATGCAACAACATGCCGAACGCTTTAACACTGAAATCATTTTTGACCACATCAACAAGGCTGAATTAACTGAGAAACCTTTCAAGTTGATTGGCGACTCGGGAGAGTACACTTGTGATGCACTGATTATCTCTACTGGGGCGACCGCAAAATACCTTGGCCTGGAATCTGAGGAAGCATTTAAAGGCAAAGGAGTTTCAGCATGTGCGACCTGTGACGGTTTCTTCTACCGCAATCAAAAGGTCGCCGTTGTCGGTGGCGGTAATACCGCAGTTGAAGAGGCTTTATATCTTTCCAATATCGCATCGGAAGTTACAATTATTCACCGTCGCGATAAGTTTAGTTCAGAAAAAATTCTTGCTGACCATTTGCATGAAAAAGCCGAAAACGGCAATATCAATATTGAATTTAATATGACTCTGGATGAAGTTCTTGGTGACAATATGGGCGTCACAGGGTTGCGCCTGAAAAGTACCCAGAGCGATGAAACTAAAGAAATTGATGTCTCCGGTGTCTTTATTGCCATTGGTCACCATCCAAACACTTCTATCTTTGAGGGACAATTGGAGATGGAAAACGGTTATTTGAAAGTCCAGAGCGGACTCGAAGGCAATGCTACGCAGACTTCTATACCTGGTATCTTTGCTGCTGGTGACGTTATGGATCAACACTATAAACAGGCCATTACTTCTGCTGGCTCTGGTTGTATGGCAGCACTGGATGCCGAGAAATTTTTCGATAACCAGTAATCACTGATTTAAAACAGTCAAACCTAATGTGGGCGATGCTGCATTAGGTTTTTATTCCTTTTTAAGGTGGAAATATTTCAATGAAAAAAGCACTAATACTATCAATGGGTTTAGCACTATCAATCAATGCAATTGCTGATCCTAACTTACAATCAACAGAACAAAAGGCCAGTTATGCGCTTGGCTTGGATTTAGCCAAAGATTTCAAAAAACAAGGCCTGGAAATTGATCCTAAGGCATTCAGTATGGGTATGCAGGACTCTTTGACAGGTTCGGTCAGACTATCTGATGATGAGATGAAAAAAGCTCTTACTGAAGTTCAAAAGCAAATTATTGCCAAGCAACAGCAAGCACGTCTGGCTTTAGCTAAAACCAATGAAGAGGAAGGCAAAAAATACCTTGCCGCCAACGCTAAAAAATCCGGCGTGAAAACACTGAAAAGCGGAATTCAGTACAAAGTTATCACGGCTGGTAAAGGAAATTCACCTTCTGAAGATGACACTATTTTTGCCCACTACGAAGGTAAGCTTATCGATGGAACAGTCTTTGACAGTTCATATAAGCGCGGTACACCACTTAAGTTTGAAATGGGCGGTGTTATTCCTGGTTGGGGTGAAGTGCTTAAGTTAATGAAACCGGGTGATAAATGGGAGGTTTCGATCCCTTCTAAACTAGCTTACGGTGAGCGCGGAGCCGGAAATCGAATTGGGCCAAATAAAACGCTAATTTTTACTATTGAATTGATTCAATTCAGTAAAGCAGAGTGATTCGATCGGAAGTTTTTCATAGCCTTGCCCTATTTTCTTAGGGCATAAAAAAACCCCGGATAAGCAAGCTTAGCGGGGGGTTCCATATAATAAATTAGGAACAATCTTAGCTCTTTAGAGGAGTGTTGTAATGAAACAACGTCTGTCATATTAATCTAAGCGCTCTCTTATATCAACACTTTCTAATATAAAAATTTCAATTTAACCATTTAAAAATCATGGTTATTACACTGTCCAGCTAAAAACAATCTAAATAATTGAATTTTCTTTTTAAATCGTATTTATATCGACTGTTTTTATCACATCATAGGCGGGCTCTTCATATGGATGCGAAGACAGCAGAGCTTTAATCACGGCCTTGATGAATTCAGCACCACAAACCATTTCAACCCGATATTCCTTCAATGTTTCGAGTCGATTCGTTTCTCCGATAAACGCATTGCTTCCATCCCGAGGCAAAAATTGACCGGTTCCAAGGACTTGCCAGCAACACTGCTCATAATCACCTATTCGCCCAGCTCCAGATTTAAACATCGCCATTTTTACAGACTCTAAATGACTTTCAGGTACAAAAAACGTTACTTTATATAGACTCATAAAACAGTCCTTAGACAATAGGCTTGAAGTTTTTATCCACTATAGTGATTAAATTCAATACAATATGCACAAATTAATAACAAGGTCACAAATTAAATGCGTTTACTATTGATTACCTATGGAATTATCTTAATTTTAGGATTGAGTGCAATGTTAACAGGAATTCACTATTTGGCGAATTTTGTAGGTTTTATCTCTGCGGTAGGCTTTTTAATCGTGTTTTTTAAAGATCGTCCTGATGAGGAAACCGAGCAAGAGATCAAAATGCGAAGGTATTGGTATATAGTGTTTGCTACCGGAATTTTCTTTAGCATGTTATTTGGTAGCTTTTGGAATACTCACATGGGCAACATGGAACCCCGATAAACCAGATTGAAAGGCAGCTATTTCTTGAGTTAATTTCTAATATAGTTTTTAACTCGTCAAAACAGCTCTATTTCCCCTTCATCCATTGATTCTGTATTAACTCGAGCCATTCTGCCCTCTTCAATTTCACGGCGTTTTGCATGAATTCGATCACGTAAATCTTCAACTCGAAGCTTGTAATCCTCTTCGGTTTTTGCTGGATTTTGCTGATTTTCCGACAGGAAACCTTCGACATCGGTAGTAAAGTTGTTTAGGTTTTCCAAATGATTAACAACCTGTTCAATCAACTGCCTGACAATATCTTCAAACTGCAATGAACGCACGGCATTGGAAACACTGACCTCAATCTCAGATATCATGCCTGAAACGTCACCAAGCTTTGAAGAAATCCCGTCGTTCATCTCTTCAAGGTCATTTAACATGGCACCGACTTTGGTTTGTGAAGATTTGGCATGTTCCATATCTTTGCTAGCCGTCTCACTAACAATCGACCTAACCTGATCCACCGTAACTCTAGCGTGTTCCGCTTGAGCACGAATCTGTTCATTCAGTTCATTTGAGTTCAATGACAGTTTGCGAACCTCATCGGCAACCACCGCAAAACCTCTACCTGCCTCACCGGCACGAGCCGCTTCAATTGCAGCATTTAGGGCCAAAAGGTTAGTTTGATCGGCAATCCCTTTAACATCTTCCAGCAAATGGAAAATTGATTCGATCTGACCAACCATGTCATCAATTTTTGCCACTGTTTGTGTGCTACGCTCACTACCCAAAATAATTAAATCAATCAAATACTGGAGTACACTTTTAATTTCTGCAGAGAACTTACCGATGCTCATCTGACCACTGTCATCATCGCCACCACCTAAATTTTCAATCAATGACAGAACAAGCTGATATTCGGCTTGGGTCTGCTGGTGTAATCCTGAGAAACTATTATTTAAGGTATCAATCGCTTCAGAAACCAGGTTTTTAACCTGATTAAGTTCATCTTCAACAATGTCTACTTCTTGATTAACAACGCTATCCATATCAGTCAAAATATTACGCATCGACTCATCAGCGGTCTTGATTTGTAGAATAGCTTTTTTGTATTGCATCAATGATTCGGGTTGCGTTGCAACAGATGAAACAGAATCGATACTTGGTACTGAGGCTTGAGCTTCAGAAGGGGCAATCTTTGCCACCATGACAGTCCAGGTTAAAGAAACTAGTGCCAGCATCAGAATTGAGGCTAGTGGAATCTGTAAAAAGCTGATTCCGATACCCAATACAGTGACCACCCAAGCGGGCCAGTAGGTCTTGATGACACCTAGCATAGCAACCTTCCTTTAATAAAATCGACCTTCTAAATTTAGAAAACTAATAGCAGTTACTATGCCAAACTAAAAGCATCAAGTTACGTAGAATTAAAGAATAAAACTATTCACTGACTGCTTTAAAAATAAAAAAGCCCATAAAACAGGTTTTATGGGCTTACTTTTGAGGACGCTAGAAAAATCTATTGTTTATCGACTTGTCAATTGCAACAACCTTTGCGGGATTTTATCCAACGCCAATACATCATCTGCAGCCCCCATTTTCACAGCCTCTCCAGGCATCCCCCAAACCACACTGGTTTTCTCATCCTGAGCGATAGTTGGCACGCCAATATCTTTCAACTCTTTCATTCCAGCAGCGCCATCAGCTCCCATACCAGTTAATAACACAGCAATGCTATTCGAACCCGCATGTTGTAAAACACTTCGGAATAGAACATCCACAGCCGGTTTGTGGCGATTTACTGGTTCACCATCGTCGAGACGGCAAACATAACCAGTGGCATCGCGTAAAACCGTAAGGTGCTTGTCTCCTGGAGCAATATAGACATGACCAGGTTTAATTTTCTCACCATCAGTTGCTTCAGAGACTGTCATTTGAGAAATTGTGTTCATTCGGTTAGCGAAAGGTCTACTGAAGGCCGCAGGTATATGCTGGGTGATAACAATCGGTGGTGAATTCTCTGGCATACGCATTAAAACTTCTTTAATCGCTTCCGTTCCTCCAGTAGAAGCCCCCAAAGCAATAATTTTATTACTTGGAGTATAGCTCCGACTAATTGTAGCCGCTGTCGGCTTTATACCGCTCGATACCGCTTTATCTGCTACCGAGTTGTTTCCAGACAGAGTCGCAATCGCAGGTTTTTTCTCTTGATTAGTCACATATCTTTGATATTGTCGCTCCAACATAAACCTACTGACTCGAGAAGCATTCTTAACCTTGGAGCGAATTTCTAAAGAGTAATTTTCAAAGGTGTGCTGGACATCGATTTTGGGTTTGGTCACAAAGTCTACCGCACCTAAATCTAAAGCTTCAAAAGTAACATCCGCGCCTTTTTCTGTAAGGGTAGAGATCATAACGACAGGAAGTGGGTGCAGGCGCATTAAGTTTTTTAGAAAAGTCACCCCATCCATTTTAGGCATTTCGATATCAAGAGTCAGAACATCAGGGTGCAACAACTTAATCTTTTCACGCGCATCGTAAGGATCTTCAGCGGTTCCGATAACTTCAATTTGTGGGTCAGAAGACAACATTTCTTGAAGCATCTGCCTGATTAATGCCGAATCATCAACAATAAGAACTTTTACAGGATTATTCACGGTATTCCTCTATTTCAGAGCAATGATTACTCTGAGAATGTGTGTAAATTACTTGATAGCCTTTTATAACGCGTAAAAACCCGTTAAACAATAGAGAATTTTAAAACAACTCAACGAAGTTTTTTATAAATAGTTTGTCCTAATAATTCAAATCGATCACAAACTTTATATAGGGATTCAGAATGCCCTATCAAAAGGTGGCCATCGTCTGGCAATAAATTAGCATATCTATCAAATAAATTCGACTGGGTTGGCTTATCAAAATAGATCACAACATTACGGCAAAAAATAACATCCACATTTTTTATTTGTGGCCAGTCAGCCATCAAGTTAAGCTGCCCGAATTCAATAATATCTTGTAACTCCGGTTTAACTTTTGCACTGCCTTGATTAGAGCCAGTTCCTTTGAAAAACCAGCGTTTTTTTCGCTCTTCACTGACACCTTTCAACCTCTCGAGCGGGTAGATTCCATTGCTGGCAGTATTTACCACATTACTATCTAGGTCAGTCGCAATCACTTTTGCATCCCAGCCCGGAGGTACAGTCTCTTTGAGAACAATCGCTATTGAATAGGGTTCTTCACCTGTTGAACATCCTGCTGACCAAATTCGAATTGTTTTTTTATTATCATTCTTGGCCAATAAGCTTGGAATAATCGTGTTAGCCAAATATTCAAAGTGGTGGTTCTCTCTAAAGAAAAACGTCAGGTTAGTTGTGATCGCATTAATCAACTGAACAAACTCAACCTCACCTTGTTGTTCAACATAAGCAAGGTATTCGCTAAAACTTTCCATCTCCAAAAAACGGATTCTTTTTGAAAGTCTGTTATATACCAGGTTTTTTTTGGATTCATTCAAATCAATGCCAGCAAAATCGTAGACGATTTTTTTGACTCTTTGAAAGTCCTCATCATTAAACTGGAATTCTCTTTGAGAATCGATCAAGTCCCTGCTCCTCACAAGCTCAACTGCAATGTATTGGCATTCACATTTAGTATAAGTTAGTATAAAACTTTAGCAAATTCAGATATTGTTGGAGTTTATTTTCAAAACATGGTTTTAATCCCAAGCAATATCAATTTGCCGCTTAATATCAACAGCCCAGCTACCCAGAATTTTCAAAAGCTGCTTACTGTTGGTCAGGTGTTCTCAGCAAATATCCAGCCAACCAAAGGAAACCTGGTTCAAATTAGTATTGGAAACCAGACCTTTGTGGCCACCTCCAAGCAACCCATTACAGAATCGGGAACAGTACAGCTCAGAGTTAAACAGTTGGTTCCAGAACTTCAGCTCAGTATTGTCAAACCGAGCACCTCAGAATCAAAACAAACTACTCAGTTACAAATTTTACAGGCCTCCTATCGGCAATTTATGCCGAATCAAATGCCTATATCGCAATCTTTTCAACAAATTAGCTTGTTGCAATCTTTGCCTCCTAGCTTGCAGGTACCAATAAACAATTTGATAAGCCAACTACTCAAACAGGAACAAAACCTCGATGGTAAAACATTAAAAGACAAGTTTTCTAACAGCGGACTCTTTCTTGAGTCAAAGTTAAAAAATTTAAATAATGGCAAAAACGTAAACTTAAATAATGATGTCAAAGCACAGATTTTAAAATTACAACAACAGCTCACAAGTTTTCAACCCATTACTCAAGGCTCAGCGTTAAGCAAATTGTCCGAGTTGTTAACTCAAGCACTTAGTCGAATCACGGTTCAACAGTTACAACTGTTTGAAAGCCCTGGAGTTTCTGCGCTCTACTTACCTTCGGAAAGACCTAAAACACTGGAAGAAGACCAAATTGAAATTCGAAAACAGCAACTTAACCAAAAAACATATTGGGAGGTTTACATTGACCTGAACCTATCCAAAGGCGCATTTTCAAGCAAGGTAAAACTATCTGATGATGACAAGTTAGACTGCTATATATGGTGTGAAAGTGATGAACTTAACAATCTTGTATCGTCTCATTTAGAGACTCTGAAAAATCTATTCAGTTCCAAAAGCTATGAGTCGATTAATATCCAGTTAGTTAGTAATCGACCTGTTAAATCATCTCAGAGTCAAAAAGTCGCTTTAATAGACATCTCTGTTTAATTTCATCTTAATTCAGAAAACTGGCAGAAAGCTTGCTTCTGTTTTTTTCAATAAAAAATGAACATGAATACTTTTGTTGTTTTGAACTGAACTTAAGAATGGCTTAGCTAAAAGAGACTGTCGTTATGGAAAAAGATTTGGATTCAATCCAGGAACAGATAGAACAAAGCACTGAAACAGAAGATCAAATTCTCAGTTTTGTGCTCGGCGAAGAAGAATACGGGGTAGATATACTTCGTGTTCAGGAAATAAAGGGCTGGGAGCATACTACTGCTATCCCCAACTCTCCCGATTACGTTATGGGGGTCATAAACTTGCGCGGTTCAGTGGTTCCAATTGTAGATTTACGGGTTCGCTTTTCTTTAGAAGATGTGTCTTACAACGAATCAACTGTTGTAATTATTCTTCGTGCTCAAGATGAAGATGGAAGCCAGAAAATTATTGGATTGGTAGTAGACGGAGTTTCAGATGTATACTCAATCAATAACTCTGATTTACAGCCAGCACCAAGTATGGCAGGCACAATTAACACCGATTATGTTACTGGCTTGGCCACAGTAGCCGATAAAATGGTGATTGTTTTGCACGTCGATCAGTTGATCAATGATGGAATTCTGACGTCAATCAAAAAAGCCTTAAATATAGAATAGGCCATTGCTATAATGGCCTCAATTGAGCCTATTAGAATTAGACAAACATTAAAAGTGAGATTAGCAAGATGTCAAAAATTTTAGCTGTTGATGATTCAAAATCAATGCGTCAGATGGTTAGCATGTCATTGAAGTCCGCTGGACATGATGTTAGCGAAGCAGAGGACGGGGCTGTCGCCTTGGAAATCGCTAAGCAACAACAGTTTGACCTCATTGTTACCGACATAAATATGCCCAATATGAACGGCATTGAATTAATCACTGCTGTTCGCGCTTTGCCAAACTATAAGTTTACTCCGATTCTATGTCTTACCACTGAGTCGTCTGGAGATATGAAAACTAAAGGTAAAGAAGCCGGCGCGACAGGATGGATTGTCAAGCCATTTAGCCCTGAAAAACTTTTGTCTGTAATTGGTCGTGTTCTTTAAACTAAACCAATTTCCATGAGGTACTTGCCATGAGTAGTAAGATTCAACTTCCCCAAAACCTGACGATTCATCAAATTGAAGAGCATTTCAATAACTTGAAAAACCAGTTTGATGAAGTTTCCGACGCCGATATTATTATTGATGCTGAACAAGTTGAAACTTTAGACTCTTCAGGACTACAAAGTCTGCTAATGGTGATAAGTAACAGTGTTGATAACGGTAAGACGGTAAGCTGGGAAAATGTTCCTGATATTCTGTTATCGAGCGCTGAAAAAATTGGCATCAACCAAGCATTAAACTTATAGAAAACGGCTTTAAGCCGTTTTTTTATGCCTGAACACAATGGCCTCTCAGACAGAATCTCCTAAAAGCAAAATCGCTGTCTCTTTAGAATACGATGGGGATACTGCTCCAAAAGTAACCGCGAAAGGCCGTGGTTACATCGCTCAAGAAATAATAGACTGCGCCAAACAACACAACATCCCTATCCAAAAAGATCAGCAATTAGTATCGCTGCTTGCAGAAGTTGAATTAAATGAAGAAATACCGGAGAAACTCTATGAGGCCGTAGCCCAAATCCTGGTATTTGCTTATGAAATCAGCGGTAAAACTATACCAACCAACCCAAAAAAATAACGCCATCCATTTAAGAATGAGTTTGTGAAACAAATAATTCAGAAACTCAAGTTTGCAAACACATTGCACTAATCCGTCAGCATTAAGAGTTTTTCAGTTAGTTACGAAAACATATTATCTACATCCACCAGAATAATCACATTATCCTCATAATGTGCGATGGCCTGTATATTTCTAGAGGCATTCTCTTTTGTTGTAGACAGAGGTTCAATCTTATTCTCAGGAACATCTTTGACTTCCATTACGCAATCGACCAACATACCGACGGTTTTCTCTTCATCAACCTCAATAATAATAATTCGTGATAAATCCGTCACATCTTGTTGCGGCATATTAAACATAACTCTGGTATCAACGACTGTAACAATAACACCGCGTACATTAATCACACCTAAAACATTATATGCCGCCCCCGGAACATTTCGGATATTTGAAACTCGGAGTACTTCGCGAATTTTCTTAACCTGAATTCCGTAGATTTCATTCTCCAGATTAAATAATACACAGCGAGCACTTGGGCCAGCATATTTACTGTCCTCTTCCTGTATGATGAAATCAGTATTCAACACATCTGCTTGTTGATCTGTCAATTCCACACCTTTCTCCTTACTGGAACCTGTCTACTACGCCAGGTAAATCTAGTATCAATGCAATATTCCCATTGCCAGTGATCGTCGCACCGGCATAACCACCTACGTCTTTCAGCCCAGTTCCCAGAGGTTTGATTACCACCTCTTCTTGGCCATTAACCTGATCAACAACCAAGCCAACACGCTGATTTCCAACCGAAACAATTACCACTTTATCGCCTTTACTGTCAGTTTTGTCGCTTTGCGGATTAAGCCACTCCGAAAGGAAATACAGTGGAATACTTCGTTCACGCAGACGCACCATCATCATGCCATCAATTTTATTGGTGTTATTGATATCGAAATCAAAGATCTCCTGAACACTGGTGAGCGGTATTGCATAACTGTCTTTTTCAAAAGCGACCATTAGTGTCGGTAGAATGGCCAAGGTTAAAGGTACCTTGATGCTAATTCTAGTACCTTCGCCTAAGACTGAATTAATATCGATACTGCCGTTGAGCTTGGTAATCATGTTTTTAACAACATCCATACCGACTCCACGACCGGAAATATCACTGATCTGATCCGCTGTCGAAAAACCTGCTGACATAATCAGTTCAAAGGCTGACTTATCGTCCAATTGGTTTGCGGCTACTTCATCCATCATGCCTTTTTCAACTGCTTTTCGACGCAACACATCAGGGTCCATTCCTTTACCATCATCTGTAATCGATAAAAGGATATGATCGCCCTCTTGTTCTGCTCCAAGAATAACAGTGCCCTTTCTCGGTTTACCATTCGCCTCTCGCTCATCAGGCATTTCAACTCCATGGTCAACTGAGTTTCTAACTAAGTGTACCAGTGGATCAGCCAGCGCCTCTACCAGGTTTTTATCCAGATCAGTCTCTTCTCCCAACAACTCAAGTTCAATATCTTTACCCAGTTTTCTTGCCAAATCCCTCACGACTCTTGGGAAGCGACCAAAGACTTTTTTCACAGGCTGCATTCGAGTTTTCATTACCGAGGCCTGTAGATCTGTCGTTACATGATCCAGGTTCCCTACAGCATTGGAAATATCTTCAATATCACTACTATTACCACGCAATGTCAGCAAACGGTTTCGAACCAATACCAACTCACCTACCAAGTTCATAATGTCATCTAATCGTTTGGTATCAACGCGAACTGTAGATTCTGCATTGGCTTTTGCAGGCGCCTTTTTAGCAGCGGTGGATTTGGGTTGAGCTTTAGGTTTTGCTGCTGGCTGCTGAGGAGCAGGTTCTGGTGCCGCCTTTTCAACGACAATGGGTTCTGGGATTGTTGGTGGTGTATCTTCTTGCGCCTCGGCTAGTTGGGTCAGATCTCGTTGATCTAACAGCGCGTCAAATTCATCATCGGTCATATCGCCATCAGGGTCTGCTCCTGGTGCCAAACTCAGGCCATTAGGATTTGAAGCTGCTGGCTGATCTCCTAAGGAGTCGCGTTGGTCTAATAGAGCTTCAAACTCGTCATCGGTCATATCTCCATCGGGGTCAGCTCCAGGATCAAGTTGAAGCCCCTTAGGTGAAGATGATGGATCTTGAACACCATCTCGCTGATTTAGCAATGCTTCAAACTCATCATCTGTCATGTCACCATCTGGATCTACTCCATCAGCCAGATGAAGTTGCTCCGAAACATTTTCTGATTGAGGCTCGGAAGCAGCCTCTACAGGAGCAGTTTCAGGCTCGGGAGCAACTGCAGTACCTTTAAATATCGCATCTAATTCATTTAGCAAAGCCGGATCGTTTTCAGGAAATTCTCGTTCACCATCGTTCAGCTGTTCTATCAAATCGCTAATTACGTCAAAAGCGCGCAGAATGACATCGGCAACCTGAGCATCGTACTCAACATCACCATTACGGATTTTGTCAAAAACGTTCTCCGCGCGATGACAAACTTCAATGAGCGGCGTAACCCCTAGAAAGCCTGCGCCACCTTTAATCGTATGAAACCCTCTGAAAACCGCATTTAACAGGTCACCGTCAGTTGGTGAATGCTCTAAATCAACCAGTTGTTCATCGAGTTGATCAACTAGCTCAGAGGCCTCAACCAAAAAGTCCTGTAGTATTTCTTCATCCACGCAATGTACCTCTCAATTCAGCAACCAGACTACAATTTTTCTGGATTTTATTATTCAAGGAAGAAGCAAACGCTATGCCATGAAGATGTGATAATCAGCAGAGATATGTCAGCGGAAAAAGAACCGTTTGCTTAAATGAGAAGTGGATTACAAAACAGGTGAATCAGATACCAAGATCATCAAGTAGAGAGTCGACCTCATCCTGGTCTGCAACAGAATCTTTTTGTGATTTACGAGTCACGTTTGGCCCAACCCCTTGCATTTCTTGATCTTTTTCGTCTGATTGTTCACGCTCTGGTATCTGTTGATAATCAAAACTGGATTGATTTATCAACTCGATTAAACTCTGCTCAATGGAAGTAATAATTAGAATGACTCTATTGAGAACTTGACCTGTCAGATCTTGATAGGATTGAGCCATCATAATTTCCATAAGACTGCTTTTTATAGCCTCAAACTCTTCACTCAAAGAGTCAATTGAGCTATCAGTATCAGATTGAATTTTCTCGACCTTCTGTAATGAAAGCTCGGCTTGATCCAAAACTTTCTTACTCGCCTCTTCTGTCGACTCAATTACATACTCAAGACGCTCTGTGACATCAGGAATATCATGTTTTGTCTGCATTAGTAGACTATTATCATCCAAGTGATCTAATGTATGATGAAGGTCATTGGTTAGGGTATTAAGCTGATTATAGATCTCACTCTCTCTAACTGAAGTCAGCTCATCAAGAATTGTTGTCGCCAACTCTTGATTTCCGTCTTGCAAGGCAGACAGTAGAGACTCAACCGTTTTAATATTAATAGATGCTGTCATCAGTTTGATCCTTTTTACTCACCAGCGGGCTTAACATTCAAATCTGAATTAAAGACTTTGACAATCTTTTCGTATAGGGTCTCTGCACTGAACGGCTTAACAATGTAGGCATCAACACCAGCTACTGCGGCCTCAATAATCTGATGAGGTTTAGCTTCAGCAGTAATTAATATGAAACGTATACTTTGGAATTGACTGTCTTCTTTTATCTTATTTAGCAGCTCTATGCCAGTCATTTTCGGCATATTCCAGTCACAGACCACCAAGTTAAAGTCACCTGACTGTAGTTTTTGCCATGCTTCTTCACCATCACTGGCCTCAATAATATTGGAAAAACCGAGTTCAACAAGTAACTTGGTAACAACCGCACGCATGGTTGAAAAGTCATCTACCACCAAAACTTTCATGCTGTTATCTAATTGCATCTATTTGGGCTTCAGGTTGTTTAAATCCAGTCACTCATTCGCGAACGAATACGTTTGATTGCCTGACTATGAATTTGGCTAACACGAGACTCACTTACCTCAAAAATTTCACCAATTTCCTTCAAATTCAACTCTTCATCATAGTACAGAGCCATTACCAGCTTCTCTTTTTCCGGTAAACTTTCTATCTGCTCTGCCAAGGCTTCCTGAAAACCACTCTCCGCTAATTCTGCCAAAGGAGTCGGCGATGACGAAACGATTCTTTCTTCAGATAATTCATTGTGATCGGGTTCATCAATAGATAGGAGTTGAGCAGAGTTAGTGTCTCTTAGGATGCGGTGATACTCTTCTAAACTGAGATCCATCTCAGCAGCTATTTCAGCATCATGAGCCTCTCTACCCTGTTCAGTCTCTACTCTTGATATAGCATCACTAACTTCACGCGACTTGCGATGAACAGAGCGCGGAGTCCAATCACCTTTTCGAATTTCATCCAGCATGGCCCCGCGAATTCTAATTCCGGCATAGGTTTCAAAACTCGCCCCTTGGTTAGCATTGAACTTCTGCATGGCTTCAATCAGGCCAACAATCCCAGATTGAATAAGATCATCAACAATGACGCTATCAGGAAGACGACCTTTTAAGTGGTAGGCGATTCTTTTAACTAATGGCAAATAAGATTCCAGATCCATAACTTCACTACTGGACTGTTTTTGTATTTGCTCGTAAACGTTAGTACCACTCATTGTCTAATTAATTACCTCATTGCATCTCTAATGATGAAACAAGTTCTCAACAAAGAACTGTAAATAACCTGATGCTCCCTGAGGAACAGGCCAGGCTTCAATTTTATGCGCCATGCTTTCAAATGCTTTTGCCGAAATACTGTTTGGTCTATGCACGGTTACCGGTACCTGCTTCTGTATTGCTTCTCGCAGATCATGATCAAAGGGTACCGTACCGAGATAATCCAGAGTCACATCAAGAAACTGCTCACAGACTCTTGCCAGTTTTTCATACAACTGCTGTCCATGTGCTGGAGAACGACTCATATTAGCAAGTAATCTAAACTTACTGATTTTATAATCTCGACTCAATACTTTAATTAAAGCGTATGCATCCGTAATGGAGGCAGGTTCATCAGTAACCACAACCACAACTTCCTGTGATGCCCGACAAAAGCTAACAACACTATCAGCGATTCCAGCGGCAGTATCAACAATCAAGACATCAAGATCACTGCTCAACTCTGAAAAAGCATTGATAATTCCGGCATTCTCCATTGAAGAGAGTTGAGCCATTCGCTTTACACCTGAAGCAGCTGGTATGACTTGCAAGCCTACCGGACCTTCGACGATTACTTCTTGCAGAGTCTTGTTTCCGTCGAGTACATGGGAAAGATTAAATTCTGTTTGCAGGCCGAGCATAATATCAACATTTGCCAGCCCCATGTCCGCATCCATTAACAGCACGCGATTACCCAGCTTACTTAGTGCAACACCAAGGTTCACTGAAACATTGGTCTTACCCACTCCACCTTTTCCGCTGGAAACAGCAATCACTCTGACCGGCTTTTGCCCGCCAGAGGTGGTTTGATTTGAATTCATGGCGCGTAACCCCGCGGCCTGATCATTGAGCATTTGAAATCTCCTTACCCATTCCTAGCTGGAATGCTTGCTCATTTTCTTTACTATTCATATTTTGCTGGCCTAAATATATAACCTTATCCATCAATTCTTTAGCTCTCACCACTTCTAAATCTTCAGGAACTCTTTGGCCATTTGACATATATGCAATTGGCAGGCCATGTTCAATAAGCACACTTAAAACATTACCTAATTGTAATGCTTCATCTACCTTGGTCAAAATACATCCCTGTAGCACGATCTGACCAAAAGATTTGACTATATCTTCCAGCACCGATCTCTGGGTTGCGGCCGAGACCACTAGATAGTTGCGCACACTATTCGCTCCCTGATGGCCAGAGGTGACCTGCTGTGACAACTGTAAATCTCGCTGACTCATGCCAGCTGTATCAATCAGGATCAGCTTTTTATTCCTCAAAGAGGTCAAAAGAGCATAAAGCTCGCCTTGAGTTTTGACAATATGGACAGGAACATTAATCAAATCTGCAAAACTTTGCAGTTGTGCCTGTGCGCCAATTTTGTAGCAATCTGTGCTCACAATAGCAATATCACTTGGACTATTGCGCATTACGAATCGACTTGCCATTTTAGCTATGGTGGTTGTTTTACCTACACCTGTAGGGCCTACCAATGCAACAATCCCACCTTTTTCCAAAAGGTCTCGATTCTCAACCGGAATCAATGCCTCTAACTTAGCTATCAGTTGTCCCCAAGAGCTCTGATTAACAACTTGTAAATCATCCACTAACTTTTGACTTATGTTCCAGCTTATTCCCAGTTGAACCAATTTCTTAATAATTTCAACTTTATGCGGATCATTTTGTTCAGCCTGTCCCCAAGCCAGGCCCGACATCTGGTTTTCCAACATAGCTCGCACAATTTTGAGCTCATCCGCCATTTTCGACAATTCAAGGTTATTAACTTGACCTGCTGCGGGCTGTGGATCTGGATCCTGGTGTACCTGATAGCTCGCGCCGGTTTCGCGATTAGCTGCCTGGTTTTGATACTCATTTGCTTCAGGATCAAGCGCCGCTACCAATTCCACTCCATCCTCAACATCCTTGGTAGAGAGAATGACAGCATCATCACCATGCTCTTCTTTTACCAGAGCCATGGCCTGACGCATATTTGGTGCATAATAGCGTTTGATCTTCAATTTATCCTCCCTGACCTACGCTGGCAACCACACTGATCTGACGGTTTTCCGGCACTTCCGAATAGGCCAGTATATGTAACTCTTGCAAGCTGAATCTGAACAACCTTGCCAGCTGGGCTCGAATCTGTGGAGCTACCAGTAAAACTGCGGCCTGGCCTGACATTTCAAGTTTTTGTGCTTCTTCTTTCAAGGTAGTATGTAATCTTTCTGCTAGACTCGGTTCTATGGCCAACTGGCCTTCTGGAGCGCCTTGCGCGGCTTGCAGCAACAACTGTTCCAGACTCGGTTCCAAAGTAATGACTTTTATCTCATCGTCCTTACCAACTATATCCTTAATAATAGACCTTCCAAGAGCTGCACGCACAAAAATCGTCAACTCGCTAGGGTCTTGAGTCGCTGCTGCACGCTCAGTTAAAGTTTCCATGATTGTTCTCATATCGCGGATTGAGACCTTCTCTACCAGTAAGTTCTGTAAGATTTTAACCACTATCGCCAAGGACAGTTTGTCCGGCACCAATTCTTCAACCAGTTTTGGTGAATTTTCTTTAAGTTTATCCAACAATTGCTGAGTTTCATCATGACCGAGTAATTCAGAAGCATAGTCCTGAATTAACTGGCTGACATGAGTTGCGACCACAGTACTGGCATCAACCACAGTATAGCCAAGTGCTTGGGCCTGATCCTGATCAGTCGAATTAATCCAAACTGCATCTAGTCCAAATGTAGGATCTTTGGTCGGAGTACCAGCCACGTCTCCAAACACCTGTCCGGGGTTAATCGCCAACTCTTTGTCCGGAAAAACCTCGCCATCTCCAGAAGCTACGCCCATCAACATAATCCGATATTCATTTGGTTTAAGATCAAGGTTGTCACGAATATGAACAGGGGGAACCAAAAAACCAAGCTCTTGAGAGACTTTACGCCGCACTCCCTTAATACGGTCCAGCAACTGTCCGTTTTGGGCTTGATCAACCATTGGAATCAGGCGGTAACCCACTTCCAAACCAAGGACATCAACAGCTTGAACATCTTCCCAACTCAAATCTGCTGGTTTTGCTTCTGTTTCTTCGGGCTCATCTAGAACAGTCTCAGCAATGGCTTTCTGTTGCTCTTGACGATAGATTAAATAGCCTCCTGCAGCGGCTACTAAAGCAAAAGTTAAAAAAGCAAGATTTGGCATGCCCGGGATAACACCCATAAAACCAATAATTCCAGCCGCTGTCCATAACGCCTTTGGGCTTGAAAACATTTGCATCTGCAGCTGTTCACCCATATCTTTTTTATCACCGCCCGTTACTCTGGTAACAATGATCGCTGTAGCAGTTGAGAGCAGTAGTGCAGGAATCTGAGCGACTAGCCCATCCCCTAAGGTCAGAATAGTGTAGACTTCAGCGGCATCCCCAAAACTCAAATCGTGTTGACCGACACCAATCGCGAAGCCACCAATCAGATTGATAAAAAGTATTATGATTCCAGCAACGGCATCACCACGAACAAATTTACTGGCACCGTCCATAGAGCCATAGAACTCTGCTTCAGTAGCAATATCCAGACGCCGAGCCTGAGCCTCTTCTTGAGTTATCAAGCCGGCATTTAGGTCTGCATCAATCGCCATCTGCTTACCGGGCATAGAATCCAGTGTAAAACGTGCGCTTACTTCAGCAACTCGACCCGCACCCTTAGTGATAACCACAAAATTAATCACCACCAAAATAGCAAATACCACCAAACCAACAGCATAGTTTCCGCCTATAACAAATTCACCAAAGGCTTCAATAACATGTCCAGCCGATGCGCCGCCGCCATGACCTTCAAGCAGAATAACTCTAGTGGAGGCAATATTTAACGCCAGCCTGAAAAGTGTGGCAATCAGAATAATTGTGGGGAAAACCGCAAAATCCAGAGGTCTCTTGGCATAGAGCGTAACCATCAATACCACAAGAGACAGAGCTATATTGAAGGTAAAGAAAATATCCAGCAAAAATGGCGGTAGCGGAATGGTTACCATGCCAAGCAGGGCAAGAATAGCGATAGGTACAGCTATACCACTTCTTAGATTTTGTTTTACTTTTTCCAGAATGTCGTTAAAGCTCATTTAATCTTCTTTACTGGAGTCTAGCCCTTAAAAACCGGAGTGTCTAAAGCTACTCCGTTTTCATATTTTCAGGAATTGGTAAGTCGGCAAAATCCATGTCTTCAGCACTGCCTGCACTCTTGAGCTGGAAAACATAGGCTAGAACTGCCGCAACCGCTTTAAACAGGTCGTATGGAATAGGCCTGTCAATTTCAGCATTATAGTATAAAGCCCTAGCCAATGGTGGTGCTTCTACTATGGTTACATCATGCTCTTTTGCAATTGTTCGCATTTGCGCTGCCATAAAGTCTGAACCCATCGCTAACACAAGAGGTTCACTCATGGTTTCCGGATCGTATTGTAGCGCCACGGCAAAGTGTGTAGGGTTGGTAATAACCACATCGGCTTCAGGCACTTTCTGCATCATTCTAGCTTGAGACATTTCTCTTTGAACCTGTCTGATACGGCCTTTTACTTCAGGGTTACCCTCTTGTTGCTTAAACTCTTCTTTAACTTCCTGTTTGGTCATTTTTAATTGGCGGTTGTGGTTCCACAGTTGAAAAGGAACATCAATAATCGCAACCACCAACAGAGATAGGCTTACAAAGATAAAAGCCTCAACGATAAGTGTTCCTGAATGCGCCATAGCAAATTTAAGCGGTTCAATTCCTAAACCTAGGATTTCTCCAAACACAGTGTAGAGAAAGAAAATTGCCATAGAGATAACCAGTGAAAACTTGGCAAGTGCCTTGAATAGTTCCAATAACGCATTGGCGGAAAACATGCGTTTAATTCCAGATATAGGGTTCATTTTACTGGCTTTGGGCGCCATAGCCTTGGTACTGAAAGACCAACCGCCTAAAAGGGTTGGTGCGATCAAGGCGATAAAAACCATCAATAGAACGAATGGTAAAGCCATATAGATAGCGTCAATGACAATGCTCAAGATCAAGCCAAACATTTTACCGGTGTCAAAAGCCACATCGCGGTCAAAACTTATACCTTTAGTCACAAACGACATGATGTCCAGCATCATGACACCACCATAAGCCAATAAAAAAAGCGCAGCAGACAAGGTCATTAAAACCGTTGTAAGCTCCCTTGATCGAGGAATTTGTCCATCTCTACGGGCTTTTTCGATTTTTTTGGCGGTGGGTTCTTCGCTTTTTTCGCTACCGTCTTCATTCTCAGCCATAAACCACTCCGTTAACTACCTGTTAATTTCAGCTGAAGAATGGTATCTACAGCACGGCTGACAAGTTCTTGAAGATGCGGCAGAATCAGTGGTGTGATCAAAGACAACATGATCAGGCCTGTAAGTAAGGTTACAGGGAAACCAACCGCGAATATATTCAGTGCTGGAGCAGCACGAGTCACGACACCAAACGAAATGTTAATTAATAGCAGGGTGGTTATTGCAGGCAATGCCACTAAAACCCCTGCTGAGAACATATAACCACCAAACTCAAAAATGAGCCTCAAACTGTCCATTGTCAAAAAATTGATGCCAATCGGCAGGTATTCGAAACTATCGGTTACAACCTGAATAACCAGAAGATGGCCATTTAGAGCCAAAAACAGTAGTGTCACAACGATAGTAAAGTACTGGGAAACAACAGGTGAGTTGACACCCGTCGCAGGATCAACCATCTGAGCAAATGCGAGTCCCATCCCCATGGCAATCAGGTGACCTGCAATAACAAAAGCCTGAAATACAACTAGAAAAATCAACCCCATAGCCATTCCAATCAGTATCTGCTGCATGATCAACAATACTCCCTTCCAGCTAAATGGATCGGTTGGAGGTGGAAGTTGAAGCAATGGAGCTATAACCAAGGTTAAAAAAACAGTGAGAATGACTTTTGAACGCACCGGAATCGCACGGATACCGAATATTGGAATAATGGATAACATGGCGCCAATGCGCACAAATGGATAGAAGTACAAGCCAGCTAGCTGAAGAAATTCTGCATAGCTAAAAACCACGATTCTATCCTATCAAAGCCGGAATATTCATATAGAGTTCACGGGTAAAGGAGATTAGTGTGGTCAGCATCCAGGGACCAAATACAACCAATGCGACACCGACAATGGCAAGCTTAGGGATAAAACTCAAGGTCATTTCGTTAATTTGAGTTGCAGCCTGAAACATACCCACCAACAAACCTATGATCAACGCTGGTATAAGTAATGGAGCCGCAAGCATGGCGACCACTTCCAGCATTCGCTGTCCAAGTGTTAAAACAAATTCCTGTTGCATCATATTCCTCCCGGAACCACAAAGCTATTAGCCAGAGTTCCTACAACGAGAGCCCATCCATCAATCAAAACAAACAACATGAGCTTAAAAGGCAAAGAAATAATCATGGGAGATAGCATCATCATACCCATAGACATCAAAAGACTCGCTATTACCAAGTCAATAATTAAGAACGGAATAAAGAGCATAAAACCAATTTGAAAGGCCGTCTTCAATTCACTAGTCATAAACGCTGGAATTAATACCTTGAAAGGCACGCTCTGAGGATCCTGAAGAGTAACATCAGCCATTTCCGCAAACATTCCCAAGTCATCTTCACGAGTTTGTTGGAGCATAAACTGATGCATGGGCTTAGAAGCTATTTCGACCGCTTCCGCAAATTTGATCTGTTCCTCCATGTAGGGAGAAACCGCTGAGTCATAAATTTTTTCTAAAACAGGTGCCATAATGAAAAGTGTTAAAAACAGGGCAAGTCCGACTAAAACTTGATTTGACGGCGTTTGCTGGGTTCCTAAAGCTTGTCTTAACAAAGCCAGAACAATGACTATTCTTAAAAATGAGGTAGTAGCAATGAGTGCAGCTGGTAACAAGGTTAAACCTGTCATCAACAGCAGAATTTGAATAGTTAAAGAATAATCCTGATTACCTTCAGCATCGGTTTCAACAGTAAATGCGGGAATACCTGGCTCTGCCCAGGCTGCAACAGGTAAGGCAAAAAATAGAACTGGAGTAATAATAACCAATAAAGGTTTTACTATTTTCACTTGTGCTTATTTCACTTTGTTGTGATTAATTCATATATCGCTTTATAGCGATTTATTATTTTTTACGACTCTTTTTTAGAATCAAAAGCCTCTTGAAGTCGCTGAGAAAATTGACTTTTTTCGAGCTCATTATGCTTGACTTCAATTGGTTCTTCAAGCTGATGTAGTCTTGTGATACGGCTTGATGTAACACCAACAAGCACCTGTTCCTTACCAACCTGCAACAATAGAATTCTTTCTCTTTGACCAACAGACAGGGCACCCAACACTTTTAAGTTTCCATCAGCTACGCCAGGAAAACGCCCATATCGTCTAAGTAGCCAAGCCGATACAAAGATGATGAGTAAGACTAATACAAGAGAGATAAGAATTTGTGCAAAATAATCACTTGGTTGAGTAACCGCATTTCCAATTGCCGCTTTTTCAGTTTCCGAGACCACTGCCTGCGTACTGGTTTCAACAGCGAAAACCCACCCCGATTGCAGCATCACAATTATTGACAACCAGGCCTGTTGAAATCTATTAACCAGCATCTAAACTACTTTAATTTTTTAATACGTTCTTGTGGACTCACCACATCTGTTAAGCGCACACCGAACTTATCATTAATTACTACAACCTCACCATGGGCGATCAAGGTACCATTAACAAGTAAGTCCAAAGGTTCGCCTGCCAAGCGATCCATCTCAATCACTGAGCCCTGGGTGTAGGAAAGCAGGTTGCGAATAGACACTTTTGCACGCCCTATTTCCAATTGCAAGGTAACCGGGATATCCATAAGTACATCTAGATCAACCTTGTCTTTGCCTTGCCCTGAGTCATTTGCCAAACCTTCAAACTCAGCTGCAGAAATATTTTCTGCCCCCATAGTAGCAGCCTGGTCTGCCAAGGCATCACCCCAATCATCAGCAGCACTCGCTTCACCCTCAGCACCAGCCTCGGCTTCTGAGTCACCTTGCTCTTCAAGGGCTTCATCCCAGGCGCTCAAATCTTCTTCATCACTCATCATACCACTCCTTAACATTCTCTATTGTTCGCTCTGGATAAGCGGGGTGATGTAAAACTTTTTCAACCTTAACTGCTTTCTTATCGTTACTTTCACCCAATTTACCACGCATAATGGCAATATTTTCAGCTCTGACAGTAACGCTTTTCGGCATTTCCAAAGGAATAATGTCGCCTTTTTCCATTTTCAACAGGTCATCAACACTCATTTTCAATTCTGCTAAATTAACACTCAGATCAATCTCAATGTTTTTCGCTTCCTCTTTCAGAGTACGAGACCAACGGTTATCACTCTCACCCTGAAGATTTTGCATACCCTCTTCAAGTTTGTCTCGAACAGGCTCAAGCATAGAGTAAGGCATAACAATATCGATTCGCCCCTCTACGCCCTCAAAACGCACACTTATAGGGCTGATAACAATCATATCGGTCGGATCGACAATACCGGCAAACTTAGGATTCATCTCTGAGTGCATATACTCAATTTCAATATCCATTACCGGCCCCCAGGCCTTGCGCAGATTATCAGAAGAGATATCCAAAATACTACGCACCATACTCATTTCAACCGGGGTATATTCACGGCCTTCAATTTTAAATGGCAAAAGCCCGGTTCCACCAAAATAGATATCGACAGCCGTGAAAATCAATTTCGAATCAAGCGTAAACAGCGAGACCCCATTTAGAGGGTTGATTCGATAAATATTTAGACTGGTCGGCACAAACAGGTTGCGCAGATAATCGACCATTTTGATAATTTTTACTTCACCAGCGGTGACTTCAACACTAGCCATAATCATTTCGTTAAAGTGGCGTTGAAAGCCGCGAGCAAAACGCTCATTGATAATATCTAAAGCCGGTAAACGCCCGCGAACAATACGTTCTTGGTTAGTGAAGTCATAAGCTTTGACAGCCTGAGCCCCTGAAACATCATCTTCTGTTTCAATTTCTCCGCCGCCCATCCCTTTTAACAGAGCATCGACTTCATCTTGGCTTAAAATATCATCCATTCTTTCTGCCTTACTGCATAACGAATCGAGTCATGTAAACATCTTCCAATAAATCTGGATATATCTTATGCTTCTCAAGCACCTTACGAGCCACATCTAGAATTTCTGCACGCAACTTATCCGGGCCGTCTAACTTGATTAACTCATTGTAGTGCTGATTTCTAAGCAAACGCTCAATATCATTTTTTAGAATTGGGCGCAGATTCTCCATCTCTCCAGTATCCCCTACTACCTGCGGATAATAAGATAGGAACTTCAGATCTACCGCCAGGAACTTGGCTTGCCCATCTCCATTAAAATTGACCACAAACTTGTCCATTGTGAAATACATAGGTGGTGTTTCAGGAGGAGGCGGTTCAAACTGTTTATATTTTGGTGAATACTCTTTTGCATGACTAAACTCTGACGCCGGGACTTCAGAACCATCACCATGTTCAGCCGAGCCATGAACTTCGGTATCACTAGCACTAGAATCCGCCTCTTTATCACCTGTCAAAAGCAAAAACGCAAGTGCACCGACACCTATTAAAAGCAGAATCACGATTACCAGCAAGACAATAATCAGACCCTTACCACCACTTTTTTTTGGTTCTTCTTGAACTTCTTCTTCAGCCATCTCTATTTTCCTTGGTCACTAATCTATTGATTAGAAAGTTGTAGTTGTTTAGTTAAATCTTCAACCTCAGGCGCATCACTTAGACTTCTTAAGCGATCTTCTGCATCTTTAGTTAAAACGATAATACTAATACGTCTATTTCTAGGATTATAAGGGTTTTCTTTATCAAACGGCACAGTATCAGCCATTCCAACGGCTTGAGCTATTCGGCCGCTATCAACGCCGCCTTGCAACAGTAACCTTCTTGCCGCATTAGCACGATCTGCAGATAGTTCCCAGTTGGTATATTCTGCACTATCGTGATACCCCGAAGAATCGGTGTGCCCGGCAATACTAATTTTATTGGAGGTCAAGGCTAACACCTTGCCCACTTCTTTAATCAACTTTGAAGCATAATCTCTAGGTAGGTCAACGCCGGCTCCAAACATCGGTTTTTTTCGGTCATCAAGAATCTGAACCTGAAGCCCATTTGGTGTGACATCAATTTTAAGCTGATCTTTTAACTGACTCAAAGATTCACTTTCAGCGACTTTTTGCTCAAGCTGAGCTTTCATCATTTGAAGCTGAGCCTGTTCCTGAGCTTTACCAGAGCCATCTTCATCACCCTCTTCACCTTTCGGCGAATCCTTAAAACCGCCCATATCGATCATGGCATCAGAAGTACGACCAGCCTCTTTGGATTCAACCAAAGACATCGGTGAAGACTCTATCACTGTTGGATCTCTGAAGAACTCAGCCATTGCTTTCATCTCTTCATCGTTGGTTCCACCCAATACCCACAACATCAGGAAGAAAGCCGCCGTTGCGGTCATAAAGTCGGCAAAAGCAATCTTCCAGGCCCCACCGTGTGCCACGTGCGGGCACTTATTGAGGCGTTTGATTATTATGGATTGTTCGTCACTCATAGCTCACTTCCAGTCGCTAACTATTTTTGACTTTGTAAGAATTCATCAACTTCAGTAAATGAAGGACGCTCTTGACTAGGAATGGCTTTACGACCAAACTCTACCGCAACCTGAGGTGCATAACCATTTAGATTGGCAATCAAACAAGTCTTCATTACATTGAACATAGCACTTTCAGCTTCGGCTCGGTTTCCAAGGTCTGAACTGATTGGCGCGATAAAGCCGTAAGCAACCAAGATACCGAGAAAGGTACCAACCAATGCAACCGACATGTGGTGAGCGATCTCCATAGGACCAGCGTCAAGGTAACTCATAGTAACGATAATCCCAAGTACCGCAGCAACGATACCGAATGCTGGCAATGCTTCAGCCACCTTTCCTACCGCCGCACTTGGCATCATCGCTTCATGGTGGTGAGAGTCGATTTCAAGAATCATAATATCTTCCAGCTGGTAGGGATTGCTGGCACCACTGATCATTAAGCGTAGATAGTCACAAATAAAGTCGATTACATGGTGATCAGCAGCAACCAGAGGAGCACTGTTAAAAAGTTCACTGGCGTGCGGGTCTTCTACATCAGCTTCAATTGACATCAAACCTTCACGGCGAGCTTTGTTGAAAATTTGAAAGAAAAGACCAAGCATCTCCATATAAAGTTCTTTATTTACATGATGAGGCTTTGCTAGACCCAAACCACCAGAAAAACCTGCTTTGATAACCCAGCCAGGGTTAGCAATAATATAAGCCCCTAAAGCACCACCACAGATAATAACCACCTCGAGTGGCTGGATCAGGATACCAAAACTACCATGGGGTAAATAGCCCCCAAGTAAGGTACCAATTACAATTAATGTACCTGCAATTGCCTTCATCTATCTTTCACCTATTTCGACGATTTTTTTATGTTTTTTGAATCACTTCAGCCAAAGCTTGTTGCGCAGATTTTAACTCAGCTAAGTTATTTACAATAGCATTAAAGACATCATTCACTCTGCTTGCTTGCTCCTGGGTAGATCCGGCCCTTTCTTGTCCACTCTGCATTACTTGAACAGCGTTACGAGCACGTTGCTGTAACTCTTCAATAATCGATTGAATTTCAGTAGTTGCCTGTTGAGTTTTTCCGGCCAGAATTCTGACCTCATCCGCTACAACTGCAAACCCGCGACCATGCTCTCCAGCACGTGCAGCTTCAATCGCCGCATTCAATGCCAGCAAGTTAGTTTGTTCAGCAATGTCGCGAATTAAAACCAAAACAGTCCCGATATTACTACTATCTTCTTCAAGCTTCTTGATAACTCCAGACGCGTGAATGACCTCATCAGTTAATCCACTAACTTCAGAGATAACTGAGCTCGCAGAATTAATACCATTCTCCGACCCTGAACTCAGTTCAGATAACTTGATCGCCAACTGTTGCGACAATTCAACCAGTTCTGACTTGTCAAAACTGCTTTCAGAAGCCATTGGCATCTGAGCAGGTGCCGACGCCTGTTGTTCATAGCAGGCAGCCAAAGTCTGGTTTAACTCTTCCATCTGCTCTTCAAGTTCAACCGCTCTAGCTTCTGCTGTCGATTTCCCGATCATCTCTTTAGTAACCTGATTTGAGGCCTCTTCCAGAAGAGAGTTAATCCCGTTTATGAGCATCGGATCGGAATTGGGACTATTAACCTTAGTTGCCAAGTCCTGTCCAGCAACAACTCTATTGATCTCACTCAATAACTCTGTTGAATCTTGAGCTTGAGCAGATCTGGTACAAACAAAAAAATAGACCAGAGTACCTACCACTGCTGCAGTGAGCAACACAACGATAAATAGCGCGAGCGGAGTCGGCATTCCCATCAGACTAGAGCTTGCATAAGCGTTGCCAGAGGATAATACCAGCAAAGGAAATACGCTATAAACAAATTTCATTTTTTTCTCCTAGGCGTAATAGTCGATGATATTGTCAGTTGCAGAAACAATTGACGCTGAGGTTTGTTCTTCAGAGGATTCAACAACACCTCCCGATTGAGAATTGGCTGTAGTATTTTCATCTTGTTGCGAATCCTGTTGTTGCGAATATTGAGTTTGATCATTGACATCTACAGAACTCAAATTCATACCAGATTGCTCAAGCATCTCTTTCAACCTTGGTAATGCTAATTCCATAGCTTCTCGAGTTGCTCCATTGTGAGCGGTCATACTCACATGAACCTGCTGATCACGATCAATTTGCAATTTTATTTGGATCGGACCTAATTTTTCTGGATTAAGAGTAATCTGAGCCTGCTGCATCCTGTTGTTGGCCATATAGACAACACGCTGACCAAGAGCCTGACCCCACTGTGGACTTTTGACAGGTATCTGGATAGTTTGCAACCCTAAAGGTAACAAAGCTCTTCGCTCACTTGAGCTAAATTCTGCGGAAAGTGCAGCATCTTTTTTATCCGCTTTCAAAATCTGCATTTCAGCTTCTTTCAAACTCGCTTGCTGATCGATTGAAAGCTTGCGCTGTTCCTGTAAAACAGCAGCTTGAGCCTGCATATTTGGCAATGAAGATGAATTAGAGTTTTGAGAAAATGATTGTGAAAATTGACCGGACTGTGTCATCCCTTCTGGACCATCACTATTTGCAGATGACCATACTGTCTGAACGGCATTCTGACTCGCAGGACTAGATTGCGAGTTTGCCTGCGCAATCGAAGCTGCAACTGCCGGAGCATGAGGTTGCATAGTTGCAGTGACAACATCATTGCCAGCAGTATTTTGACGCTGCAACTGTTCTTGGTTAATAAAATCTCTTTGAAGCACTGTGCTGATATACTCTTCTGCGTCATCGTTCACTGCAGCAACATCTTTTATGGTCGTCTTAAGATCATCTGCCAATTCGGTAGTTTTTATTTCAACTGGATTAATAGCCTCCAGCTCAGTTGAGATATCATCATATGTTTCAACAATGCCCTTGGTGACATCTAATCCAGCACTCTCTTCGTTTCTAGAAATACTATTTTCTGTTTTCGCAATAACTCTATCGTTAGTAGTCACAAGCGAACCTACATTATGGTTAATAAATTCAAGGTTATTGTTTTGAATTTCATCAAAATCATCAATGGCGGATTTTGCTTGTGTCGACACTAGTTCAAACTCACTTTCAGGCTGGTTTGGCTCGATATTTAAATGAAGGGATAGTGTTTCAAGACGGTCAGAGCTAATATCACTGAGATCATTTCTAACTAAAAACTGATCAATCGACCTTACAACACCATCATATTCTTTTGAGGCTGCAAATTGAGGGTCTTGCTTGATACTATCTAGAATATCTCGTAGTTTCAAAGCATCAGAACCTAAAATTTTCTGGGAAGACAGATTATTCTGGTTTTCTTGAACCGATCCAGGAACACCAAATGCCTCTACTTGCTTCAAGAAAGCTTGCTTAAACTTATCAATTTCAACATCAGACAGTTGAGTAAACTCAGCTGGTAGCAGCTGTCTTAATTCTGCTGGTTTTATGTCTCCAGCCTGAATAGTTTTGCCAAGCTCGAACAAACTGGCAAGAACACCATTAGTATCTGAAGAATTGAGGTTCTCAGCATCTGTCTGCTTATCAACAGCTCTACTCTCAAAGGCTGTTTGCAACTCTATAGTGGAAAAAATATCAGCGAAAGAAGCACCTTCCGGCAAAGCTTGCCCTTCTCCAACGGCAATTCCAAGTTCCAAAGGTAATTGGCTTGATATTTTGTGCGCTGTTAGCATATCCACTCTCATTTATTATTATGACAGTGAGTGTTTAGCAATATGCGTGCCTAGAAGATTACAAGTCCTGAGGTGATAAATAAAAATTTATGAGTTTTTAATAGAGTATTTATGTGCAGATAACTCATCTAACAAGCGCTGCTCCTGTTTAGTTAGCCGGATCTGGTGCTGTTTTCGTAAACGTTGAAGCAAGGCTTGAAGTGCTTTTAACCTGATACGTTTTTGATTCCATTCCTGCTCGGCTAATTCAGCCATTTTTTCGGACTCTTCTACCTGTTTTTTTTGCACGGCAATCGCTTGAATAAGCTTGTCTGAAAAAGCGTTTTTTGAGATTAGTTGCATCGAACTAAAACTACCTGAATTTGAAAAACTGGCAGCATATTCATCTAGATATTCGGTCAATGACTGTAATTGTTGATCTTCAGATTGCAGCTTGTTACGCAAATAGATCATTGTCTTGGCGGCTTGATCCATTTCAGATTCGGCAAGCTGAATAATTTTGTTAATCCTTTGAATTCTGCTATTCATGATTTGAATTGCCAACGATGAGATCAGCTTAGGCTGTTTGCCAAGGCCTGTAAAGACTGGTCAACAGAGAAATGGTGCTGAATATCTTGCCCTAGAAAACCTTCGAGACTGGCATGTTTAGCAATGGCTTCATCAATTTCCGGATCCGCCCCATGTCGGTAGGCACCTACACTTATAAGATCATGATTCTGTTGATATGTTGAATAGAGTTTTTTGAACTGTTTGGCCATTTCCAACTGCTCCTTAGGAACAATTTCTACCATAACTCGACTGATTGATGACTCTATATCAATCGCCGGATATCGCCCGCCATCAGCAATTTCTCTTGAGAGAAGAATATGTCCGTCCAAGACACCACGAGCCGAATCTACAATCGGGTCTGTCTGGTCATCACCTTCTGCAAGCACCGTATAAATCGCGGTAATCGAACCTTTACCAAATTTTCCATTACCTGCGCGCTCTACCAGTTGTGGCAACTTAGCAAAAACTGATGGCGGATAACCTTTGCTCGCCGGAGGCTCACCAACAGCGAGGGCTATCTCTCTCTGAGCTTGAGCGAATCGAGTCAAGGAATCCATTAACAATAAGACATTTTTTCCTTTATTCCGGAAATACTCTGCTACTGAAGTAGCCATCATGGCACCATGGAGTCGCATTAAGGGAGGATCATCAGCAGGGGTTGCGACAACCACCGCACGCTTCATCCCTTCATCACCAAGGTTATGCCGAACAAATTCATTAACCTCACGGCCTCGTTCACCAACTAAACCAACCACCACAATATCGGCATCAGTGTAACGAGTCATCATGCCCAATAGCACACTTTTACCAACCCCTGTCCCCGCCATCAAACCAATACGCTGGCCTTTGCCTAAAGTTAACAGGCCATTGATTGCTTTGATTCCAACATCAAGTGGTTCAGAAATAGGATCACGATTCAGGGGATTTATACGCTCTCCGGAAAGAGAAACTCTATCCGAATTCTCGATTGGACCCAGGCCATCCAGCGGTTCACCCGAACCGTTGACAACTCTGCCCAGCATAGCTTCACTGACACCAACTTTAATACCGCCCTCTAAAGGAATTACCTCAGCATTTGGCGACAATCCATGGGTCTCACCGATAGGCATCAGAAACAGACGACCATCGTGAAAACCAACAACTTCAGCTTCGATTGGTTCTAACTCATCACGCATTATCTGGCAGCGCGAACCTATAGGAGCAAAAGTTCCAACTACCTCAAGAGTCATTCCCACCATTCGTACCAAGCGGCCTGTCAATTTTAAACTTTGCGGCCGAACTGTTGAGTGTTGCAGATCCTGCAATTTGGTTGAAAGGTTATGATTGAGCGCCTCTGTCAGATTCATTATTAACCTTCCTGTGAGCTTTTCTCTGAGGCTTGAGACTTTTGCATCCGTATATCGTTATCTGTCATGCCTGAACTTTCTACAACTTCATTATTACGGACTTCAGAAACCTCTTCGATGAGTTGCTCAGAGATCTCAGTAAAACGTGCTTTCCAATCATTAATTACCGAGGAGTGATCCTGTTTAACAATGCAGCTGCCGACCGGTATATTGGCATTTTCATTAAGCTTCCACTTCTCAAAACTATTGGGTTTAGATATTTGAATAAACGCCAAATCTTCTGGGTTGAGAAAAACAGAAATATCACTCTCAGAATCGGGAAGTTTTGCAACCGCTTTATTAACGGATTCGATTATCCATTCGCGATTTTCAGCAATACTTTTGGAGACAACCGTTTCAGCAACATGCACGGCAAGCTCGACCAACTCTGAGTAGAGCTTACTTTCAATTAATTCATAGGGTTTTTTTAAGGACTGTAAAACCGCGTCAAATTGCTCAAGCTTCGGCTCTAGGGCGGTTTGGATTTGCGCTCTGGCTTCAGCCTCGCCAGAAGTCTTACCTTCATTTAGACCTTTTTCCAGGCCCTCATCATAGCCCTGTTGAAATGCTTTTTCATAGGCCTCTTTTTTAATTAATTCAGCCTGTTGCTCAACCTCTGGTTGCATCGCCAATTGCATTTTTTCAAGGACTTCAGCAGAAAGATTCTGCATTGCAGATTTGTTTTCGTCTTCTGCAAAACTAGTCA
>DBOI01000113.1:0-875 GCA_002299245.1 Hydrogenovibrio sp. UBA650 | reverse complement strand
TCATCTTCCTGGTCAGAGGAAGGTTTTTTAGGCTGCTTAGAATCCATCTACACAAACTCCTCACCACCTCCAGGCATCATAATTTTCTCTTCATCCGCTAAGCGGCGAACAGTCTGGATGATGGTGCGCTGTGCATCTTCAACAGCACTGAGTTTAACAGGCCCTCCAGATTCAAGATCATCACGCATAATATCGGCTTGTCGTTTGGATAGATTGGAAAGGAATTTCTCTTTGATTTCTGTATCAGCGCCTTTAAGAGCAACAACCAGAAGGTCACTCGGAACTTCAGCAACAATTGTTTGAATACCGCGATCATCAATGCCACCAATATCGTCAAACACAAACATTTTGTCTTGAATGGCTTTACTGACATCTTCATGTTCGGTAGCAATATCGTCAAGAATTCTAGAGTCGACACCTCCGCCAACCAGGTTAAGAATTTCTGCTGCACGTTTTTCACCACCAATCGATGCCAATTTTCCGCCCTTTCCATCACTTGAAGCACTCTCAAGTACATCATTAAGATCAAATAATGCTCTTGGCTGGATAGTTGTCAAAGTAGCAATTCGGTAGATAACTTCAGCCTGAAAACGCTCGGGAATGCCACGCAGAACTTCGGCTGCCTGATCGGAGTCAAAATAAGATAATACAATTGCAACGACCTGTGGATGCTCATTACGCAGCATATTGGCAATTGTTGAAGGGTGCTGCCATTTTAGAGCCTCAAGCCCCTTAACCTTATCACCAAGCAGTGCTGCATCCATTAAGTGGCCACCGCCATCACCGAGAGCATCAGCCATCAATGACTGTGCATATTCGCTAGGATCGACGCCAAGCGCATCTTCACCTAGCGCACTCAAAAAGTCACTCATCAC
>DBOI01000154.1 GCA_002299245.1 Hydrogenovibrio sp. UBA650 | reverse complement strand
CTGATAGGCATAGTTTTTTATCAACAGCTTGACGTGATGCTTCTAAATATGGATAATTCACTGCTCTTATAGATTCAGTCATTATTTTGGTGTAAGCATCGGATAATGTTGTGTTAATTGTTAATGGTTTATATATCTACAAAGGTCTAAGGATCGTTAACACGTAAAAACAAAGGAAAGTAAAATGGCAAATTCAGCACAAGCTACTAAACGTGCACGTCAGCAAGAAAGACGTCGTCAGCATAACGTTGCACTTCGTTCAGATATGCGTACAGCGGTTAAGAAAGTAATCGCAGCGATTGGTGAAGGCGATCAAGCTAAAGCAAACGAACTATTCCGTGTTGCTCAAGGTAAACTAGATGGCATGGCTCGCAAGAACATTATCTCTAAGAACAAAGCAGCACGTACTAAGAGCAGAATTAACGCTCGTATCAAAGCGCTTGGTTAATTTATTGTTATTTCGTGCCTGGAATCACAGAACTCTAGCGACGAAATTCTGAATAAATTTGAAAAAGACCGGGACTTATCCCGGTTTTTTTATGTCTAGAATAAAGGGGAGTTTAATGAAATTTCTAAGATTTATGGCTCTACTCGAAGGTACTTCATTGCTATTGTTACTGTTTGTTGCTATGCCTTTGAAGTATAGCTACGGCATGCCAGAGGCGGTGAAAATGGTCGGAGCAGCACATGGTGGCCTGTTTGTACTGTTTAATATTGTGCTGTTCTATCATGTATTAAAAGGCCACCTCTCTGCGGTTATGGGCTTTGTTGGGTTTATTGCTTCATTTATTCCCTTTGGAACTTTTGTTTATAAGGCAAAAGTACTTAAAAAAGCAGAGTCTTAACATCTATTGTCCTATTGGACACTGTCCATTGGGTCAATGTCCCTAGCTTGGTTTATTTAGTAAAATAAACCTATAAAATAAAAAAACCAAGCAAATTGGCAAGGGTCGAATCAAGCACCTTCGGGTGCTTTTTTTATGCCTTAGACTTTATCTTCAGGTTGGACAGATCATCTCACCTAGTTCTTCTGTCAGTTTCAGATTTTCTGAGTAGTCGACAGGACAATCGATCAGCACCACGCAGTTGTCTTCAATCGCCTGTTTCAGAGTAGGTAGCAAGTCTTCAGTGTGAGTCACCTTATAACCTTTTGCGCCAAAAGAATCTGCGAGTTTGACAAAATCAGGGTTGGTAAAGTGGATATTACTTTCTCGACCAAATTCATTCATCTGTTTCCATTTGATTAGACCGTACTCTTCGTCATTCCAAATTAAGACAATAATTGGGATGTTTAGGCGTACTGCTGTTTCAATTTCCTGAACATTCATCAGGAATCCGGCATCTCCTGTCACGGCCACCGCGACCTGATCCGGTTTGGCGATTTTGGCAGCAATTGCACCAGGCAGAGCTATACCCATGGAAGCAAAGCCGTTGGAGATAATGCAACTGTTAGGCGCTTGTGCCTGATACATTCTTGCTACCCACATTTTATGAGCGCCAACATCAGATATTATGATGTCTTCAGCATCAAGTACCTTGCGCAGATCACTGAGAATTCGCTGTGGTTTTACTGGAAAGAGGTTGTCGCTATCGTGTTCGTGAAATGTCTCTTCAATGCGATGTTTAATACCTTTGTAGGGTGAGCCTGTATGGTGTTTACTTAAGGCGGCAATACTGGATAAAGCCTGGCCGATATTGCCAATCAAACCCGCTGCGACAATATAGTATTCATCTACTTCGGCGGGTTGTGTGTCTATATGAATAATTTTGGTTTTAGGATTGTGGTTCCACAAATTTGGGTGGTATTCAACAATATCGTAGCCAACACAAATCACTACGTCGGCGCGATCGATACCGCAGGAAACATAATCGTGAGCCTGTAATCCTATTGTTCCCAAGGAGAGTTCATTTTCACAGGGAAGAGCCCCCTTGGCCATAAAGGTTGTGGCCACTGGAATATTAAGCTTAGTCGCAAACTCCAATAGAGCTTCACTGGCGTTTGAACGAATTACGCCGTTCCCAGCGATAATAATTGGGAACTCTGCTGAAGAAATAATGTCTGCCGCTTGTTTGACTTTATCTGGATTTACATTAGGTGGTAGGGGACTTTGTTTTTTTAGCGGCCTTTTATCAAGAGTTTTTTCAGCAATGTTTTCAGGAAAATCGATAAAACTGCAACCGGGTTTCTCTGCTTCAGCAACTTTAAAGGCTTTACGGACAACTTCAGGAATGATTTCAGGAGTGAGTATTTGAGTGCTGTATTTGGTAATAGGTTCAAACAGGTTGACAAGATCCAGCACCTGATGACTCTCTTTATGTAGACGATTGGTGCTGGCTTGGCCGGCAATCGCGACGACTGGAGCACGATCCATATTGGCATCGGCAACCCCGGTTACCAAATTGGTTGCTCCGGGCCCCAGGGTTGACAGGCAAACCCCAGCTTTACCAGTAAGTCGACCATAGACATCAGCCATAAACGCCGCACCTTGTTCGTGACGTGTCAATATAAACTCTATTTCACTATCCAGCAGTGCATCCATTAAGTCTAAGTTTTCTTCACCGGGTACTCCAAAAATGTACTGCACTTCTTCGTTTTCAAGACAGGCAACAAATAGTTCTGCGGCTTTCAAGGTTTGCTCCATTAAATTGTTAGGCTTCTATTCTATATGACCTTAAGGCAGGAGACTTGTTTCGTGAGTTATTACATTAATCAGTCCCCGAAATTTATCTTTACATATTTGGCTGTTCAAAGGTAATAAAAGCTCTTTGCGTTCAACAAAGTCGGATTTATGCGAAAAATTACGACGAATTTGAGTGGTTTGT
>DBOI01000082.1:13997-31014 GCA_002299245.1 Hydrogenovibrio sp. UBA650 | reverse complement strand
ACCGGTGAAGGTGCTTGGGACTCTATTTATCAAGATGATGAAGCCTTGTTAAATGTGGCTTCAGCAGTTAAGTCTGATAAAGCACAGGTTGAAGCCAAGGTGGCACAATTGGTAGCCGACCACAAAGAGCTTGAAAAACAGTTCAAGCAATTGCAGTCAAAAATGGCCTCATCACAAGGTGATGATCTTGCGAATCAGGCAGTTAAAGTGCGCGATATCAATGTATTGGCGGCTCAGTTGGAAGGCGCAGATGCAAATACCTTGCGTGAAACCATGGATAAGCTGAAATCTAAGCTTGCGCCAGCAGCGATTGTACTGGCTGCGGTAGACGGTGCAAAAGTTTCAGTTGCTGCAGGTGTATCTAAAGAGATTACTGGAACTTACAAAGCGGGCGAGCTGGTTAACCACGTTGCGCAGCAAGTTGGCGGTAAAGGTGGCGGAAGACCGGATATGGCCATGGCAGGCGGTAAAGATCCAAGCAAACTAACTGAAGCCTTAGCTTCGGTTGTTGGCTGGGTTGAATCTAAATAATAAGTTTAAAGAATAAAAAATGGCAATAATTGTTCAAAAATTTGGCGGTACCTCAGTTGGTAATGTTGAGCGTATCCAGCATGTAGCAAAACAAGTAGCCAAAACGGTAAGTGAAGGTCATCAAGTTGTTGTTGCCGTTTCGGCAATGAGTGGCGAGACCAATCGTTTGACTGCCTTGGCTAAAGAGATGCAAGACCGTCCTTCTCGACGTGAGATGGATGTTCTATTAACCACTGGTGAACAGGTAACTATTGCTCTATTGAGTATGGCGTTACAAGCGCAGGGTTGTCCGGCAATTTCATATACGGGTTGGCAGGTGCCAATTCAAACCAATGATGTGCACAACAAAGCACGTATTGAGCATATTGACGGTAAGAAAATTACCGATCAATTGGGTCAAGGCAAGGTTGTCGTTGTGGCTGGTTTCCAGGGAATTGCAATGGAGTCAGGTGATATTACGACATTGGGTCGTGGTGGTTCTGATACCACAGCAGTAGCTCTATCAGCAGCCTTAAACGCCGATGAATGTCAGATTTATACCGATGTAGATGGCGTTTACACAACCGATCCTCGTGTTGTTCCAGAAGCGAAACGCCTTGATACAGTAACTTATGATGAAATGCTTGAGCTGGCCAGCTTGGGTGCAAAGGTTCTGCAAATTCGTTCGGTAGAGTTCGCCAGCAAATACAACGTACCTTTAAGAGTATTGTCCTCCATGAAAGAAGGTGGTGGGACTTTGATTACGACAGAAGAAAATTTTGGGGATAGTGATATGGAAAAGCCTCTCATTTCAGGGATTGCATTTAGCCGAGATGAAGCAAAATTAATGGTGTTAGGAGTGCCGGATAAACCGGGAGTGGCCTTTCAAATTCTTGGCCCGGTATCTGATGCCAATATTGAGATTGATATGATTATCCAAAACCAAGGTATTGATGGTACTACCGACTTTACTTTTACAGTAAGCCGTAACGATATGGATGCTGCGCTAGAGATTTTAGAAGGTGTTGCCACTAAGCTTGGTGCGCGTGAAGTTATGTCTGACGACACCATCGTTAAAATCTCAATGGTAGGTGTGGGTATGAAGTCACATTCTGGTATTGCTAGTAATATGTTTAAGACCCTAGCAGATAACGAGATCAATATTCAAATGATTGGTACTACGGAGATTAAAATCTCTGTAGTGATTGATGAGCCAAGTCTTGAGTTGGCAGTTCAGTCCTTGCATGAAGCATTTGAACTGGATAAATAATTATTGTTGATTGATTTCCAGAAAACCTGCCTAGAGCAGGGTTTTTTATATAAATAAATTTTCAATATAAGATATAAGTTTATTCTTATGTTAAAAATAAGCATTACTGATAAATACCCTGCTGTTTTCTTTATATACTATAAGAAACATTAATCTTCTAGCAACAGGATGAGGCATAACGATGTTGGTGTTAACCAGAAGAGAGAATGAATCTCTAGTAATTGGTGAAGATATTAAACTTACAATTCTTGCTGTAAAAGGTGGGCAGGTCAGAGTAGGTATCGATGCACCTAAAGAGGTTTCTATTCAAAGACAAGAGCTTCTTTTAGATACAAAAGACTCCTCGTTAGGAGTTGAAGAAGATCAAAAAGCTGCCAGTTAGTTTCATTTCAATTCCTCCACTAGTGAAAAAGCACTTTTACGGTTTTTTACAAGTAAATAAAACTCAAAAACAACATTTACAATACGCCTTTAACCTTGTATCATACGCCGCAGAAATTAGGAGACGTGGCCGAGAGGCTGAAGGCGCTCCCCTGCTAAGGGAGTATGGGGTTTGTAGCTCCATCGAGGGTTCGAATCCCTCCGTCTCCGCCATTTCTATTTCTGGTGTTTGAATCCTTTAAAAAAACCGCAAAACACGGTTGACTATAATTCGATTCTCTCTATAATACGCCACACAAATTAAGCGCCCGTAGCTCAACTGGATAGAGTACTCGGCTACGAACCGAGCGGTTAGGGGTTCGACTCCCTTCGGGCGCGCCATTATTCTTAAAGGCTGTAACGGTTTTCGTTACGGCCTTTTTTATTTCTCAGATTTTCTCTTCATCGACATCTCCATTTCTACATATAGTTTGTTGTTTATGCCTTTATTTCCTGTTGCGTGGCATAACGATTGCTTAATTGTGTTGAATTTTTGGCAATGAGAAAATCTATGAATCTGCATGCAAAACTTGCGATTTTGTTCGCATCCCCATTGATTGTTTCTGGGTGTATAGAAACCGGTGATTCGGGTGGCGGAAAATCTATTACAGTAGAGAGAACTGTTCTTAATGATACCGGTATCGATTGGGGAGGCAATTCCCCGAACGGTAATAATGCAACATGCACCGGAGAGACTATAGCTAGTCAAGACTGCTCACATGGTCGAGATATTCAGGCTTCGAGCGGCTCCCTGGCAAAAGCAGGGGATGGTGCCGGCGGGTTTGATTTTTCTAAAATCGATGCAGCGGGTAATGTTTTGCCGGATTATGCAACTAATTGGACTTGTGTAAAAGATAATCATACTGGATTGGTTTGGGAGGTCAAAGTTGACGCGCCTCAGGGTACTAATCTGCACTCAAATCAGGATAAGTATACTTGGTACAACACCAAGAATAGCCGAAATGGTGGAGCCGATGGGAGTAGGGATAACGGCAATATAACCTGCTATGGTTATAGTTCAAGTGAGAAGTCTAGTTTTTGTAATACACAGGATTATGCGAATAGAGTAAATGAAGCAGGGCTTTGTGGAGCAAAAGATTGGCGATTACCAACGCTGTCTGAATTGCAGTCAATTGCTCACTTAGGAGTGAGCTCACCAGCTATTGATACAAATTATTTCCCCAACTCAATGAGTGCGTTCTATTGGTCGTCATCACCTCATGCCAATAGTTCCAATGATTCGTGGGGTATAGGTTTTATTCTTGGAAATAGTGAAGATAGCCACCGATATAGCAGTGGTTACGTCAGATTAGTTAGACAGAACAGTAATTAGCTTGGGGGTAGTATGTTCAGTAACTTCGGATACAAAAATAGTGTTGTTATCGGTTTATTTATTCTGTTTAGCCAGCAAGTTTTTGCAGCTCAAACGTGCAAGACGAGTTCGATATTGTCTACTTCGCCAATAGAAGACTTTGAAGTTCATGGCGATGGTACTGTTACAGATAAAGTGACAGGTCTAATGTGGAAGGTTTGCAGTGAAGGTCAGACATTTAATGCAGGCGAATGTACTGATGCAACAACGACTCATACTTGGGCTGAAGCTTTGGCATTGGTTGATACTCTGAATTCAGGGACTGGTTTTCCTGAAGATGGGGTTACTTACAACGATTGGAGGTTACCTAATCTTAAAGAGTTGAAGTCTATTACAGAGCTTCAATGTGCTACACCAGCGATTAACTTGTCGATCTTTCCAAATACGCCAAGTGCCTCTTATTGGAGCTCTTCTCCGCGAGCAACTTACGGGACAGTGGATAACTTAACATGGATTGTACACTTTGATTTTGGTTACGATAATAATGACAATAATAATCGAGAAACCTCAAGAAACAACGTTCGTTTCGTTCGCAGTGGACACTACTAATGCGCTTCACTGTCTTAACTCTTTTAACGGTTTTTGTGTTGTCTGGATGTGTTGGCGGTTCAGATAAAAAAAAGTCCGCCCCTCCTGTTGTTGATAGCAATCCTCCAGCCCTTTCGTTAAATGGTAGTAATCCTATTGAATTAAAACAGGGTAGTAGCTATGTTGAACCTGGTGCTAGTGCGACTGACGATATAGATGGCGATATTTCTCATCGTGTCATCATCAGTTCGGTTGATACTCAAGTTTTGGGTACCCATATAGTCACCTATGATGTTGCCGATTCTACAGGTAATAGAGCTAATCAAATCACTCGCACCGTGATTATCAGAGAAAACCTTCTCCCACAAATAACCCTGATTGGTGATCAGACCATTGAATTGCTACCAGGTGAAATCTATCTTGATCCAGGCGCTACCGCTTACGACACAATTGATGGTGATATATCAAACCGAATTGTGGTTACTGGAGGGGATTTTGATTCGAATATTTCTGGTCAATACACAGTATCTTATAACGTTAAGACAGAAGCTGGAGAGGTTGCTGAAGAAGTTTCAAGAACGGTGATTGTCAATCAATTACCAGTTCTAAAAGGTCGTAGAACTGTTCTAAACGATACTGGGATTGACTGGGGAGGCAATAGTCCAAACGGTAACAATGTTACTTGTACTGGGGAAATTGTAACCTACCAAGATTGTTTTAATGGTCGAGATAATGAGGCTGCACAAGGTAATCTAAATAAATCTGGAAATGGAATGGTGGGCTTTGATTTTACTAAGCTTGATGAAGCTGGTAATGCACTGTTAATTCAAACAGGTGTTTATTCTGAAGCAGGTTCGTCTGAGCTGGGTACCAAATGGAGCTGTGTAAGAGATAATCATACCGGTCTGATTTGGGAGATAAAAACGGACACCCTGCAGTCAGAGAATTTGCATTCCAAACTTGATCGTTTTGACTGGTTCAATAGCAGCCCGGTTTCTAATGGTGGCGACCCAGGTTCGGACAATGCAAATGGCAATACTTGCTTTGGCTACGCGGCAGCTGAATCGACCTCTTTCTGTAATACCCAAGCTTTCATTGATAGGGTAAACCAGGTTGGCTTGTGTGGAAAAAGCGATTGGCGTTTGCCGAGCCTGTTAGAGCTTCAGTCGATTGCCCATTTAGGTTTGACCACTTCACCTGCTATAGATACAAATTACTTCCCAAACACCCAGAGCTCGCTCTACTGGAGCGATACCCCTCATGCAAATAGTTCGTTTGATGCTTGGGGAGTAGGTTTCTTGGCTGGAAATACCGAAGATAGTCATCGTAACGGTAATAACTTCATTCGTTTAGTAAGAAGTAATGATGACTAATCATTAACAAAATTGGTACGACCGAGTGGATTCGAACCACCGACCCCCACCATGTCAAGGTGGTGCTCTAACCAGCTGAGCTACGGTCGTATAATAGAAAGGTTAAATGGTACCAGAGGTCGGACTCGAACCGACACGCCATTGCTGGCAAGGGATTTTGAATCCCTCATGTCTACCAATTTCATCACTCTGGCATAACCTTGAAGTATGGCGGCGAATTATAGGGTTATGTCATTATCCTGTCAATAATTATTCTCGACTCTATTTATTGAGCTGATAGCTTGGTTGCTTTTCTCAACTACTTGAATTTAACAGGCCAATCGGCGAAAATAGCGGCCCTTTTAAAGGCCTGTTAATTTGCTCTAAACCATTAAAAATTCAGTTATTATCGTGAAACGTCAAGACTTCTATTTTGATTTGCCAGAAAATCTAATCGCTCAGCATCCTGCAAAAAACCGTCGTGATAGCAGGTTACTAGTGCTTAATTCTGATGCTGAAGGCAGTTTGCTTGATCAGAAGTTTCCTGATTTATTGAGTTTTATAGAGCCTAATGACCTGTTAATTTTTAATAACACCAAAGTCATTCCTGCCCGCCTTTTTGGCATTAAGCAGACTGGCGGCAAAGTTGAGCTACTCATTGAACGTGTTATTGATCGCAGCACTATCCTTACTCATATTAAATCTAGCAGGGCTCCTAAGCCGGGCACAATTTTAAATATTGAAAACGCTTTTGATATTGAGGTGATTGGGCGCAAAGATGCTCTGTTTGTTGTCAAAGTGTTATCTGACAATTCAGCCTTGGATTTGATTGAGGCTCACGGCCATATGCCGTTACCGCCATACATTGAGCGAGCTAATGATGAAGAAGAGGATAAGGATCGTTATCAAACGGTTTACTCTGAGAAGCCCGGAGCGGTTGCAGCACCCACAGCAGGCTTACACTTTGATGAAGCAATCTTAGATGAGATCAGAACAAAGGGTGTCGATATTGGTTTTGTAACCCTGCATGTTGGTGCGGGAACCTTCAAGCCAGTGCAAGTTGATGATATTGCCGAGCATGTCATGCACTCCGAGTATTTAGAAGTTGACCAAGAGGTTGTCAATAAAATCAGACAGGCAAGAGCAAAGGGCGGTAGGGTAATTGCGGTTGGTACCACCTCTGTTCGCTGTTTGGAAAGTGCTGCGAGCTTTAGTCAGTCAGACTCTATTCAGCCTTATCAAGGAGATACGGATATTTTCATTACTCCTGGCTATGAGTTTAAAGAAGTAGATGTGCTGCTGACTAATTTTCATTTGCCTGAATCCACTTTGATTATGTTGGTTTCAGCTCTGGCTGGCTATGACAATACCATGCAAGCCTATAAACATGCAGTTCAAAAACAGTACCGATTTTTCAGTTATGGTGATGCAATGTTAGTCTTTCCAAAACAAGCTAAGGAACAGAAATAATGAAATTTGAGTTAGACAATACAGATGGTAGAGCAAGACGAGGGCGAATGAAGTTCGCCCGAGGTATTGTTGAAACTCCAGCTTTTATGCCTGTTGGAACCTATGGTTCGGTAAAGGGGATGACTCCGGAAGAGATCAAAGATACTGGAGCGCAAATTATTCTTGGTAATACTTTCCATCTGTCGCTGCGACCAGGTACCGAAATTATTGAACTGCATGGCGACTTACATGATTTTACTCATTGGGATGGCCCTATCTTGACTGACTCCGGTGGGTTTCAGGTGTTTAGTCTTGGCAAAATGCGCAAGATCAAGGAAGAGGGGGTGACTTTTAGTAGTCCAGTAAATGGTTCTAAGATTTTTATGGGGCCAGAGGAGTCAATGGAAGTTCAGCGCAAGCTGGGTTCTGATATTGTGATGATATTTGATGAGTGTACCCCTTATCCAGCTGATCACAAAACCGCTCGAGAGTCGATGGAGCTATCTATGCGCTGGGCGAAACGTTCCAAAGATGCTCATGCCGATAATCCGGCGGCACTGTTTGGAATTGTGCAGGGTGGTATGTATGAAGATCTGCGCAAGGTCTCGATTGAAGGCCTGAAAGAGATCGGTTTTGATGGTTATGCTATTGGTGGTTTGTCAGTAGGTGAACCAAAAGATGAGATGATGGCAACGTTGGATTTCACCGAGCCTCACATGCCAACTGATAAGCCGCGCTATCTAATGGGAGTGGGCAAACCAGAAGATATTGTTGAAGCGGTGCGTCGTGGTATTGATATGTTTGACTGTGTGATGCCAACCCGCAACGCCCGCAATGGTTTTTTGTTTACTCGAGAGGGCGTGGTTAAAATTCGCAATGCGAAGCACAAAACCAGTTTGGAACCATTAGATAAGAATTGCAGTTGCTATACCTGCCAAAATTACACTCGTGCCTATCTTCATCACCTTGATAAGTGCAAAGAGATTCAAGGTGCGCGTCTAAACACGATACACAATTTACACTACTACCAAGACTTAATGAAAGGGTTGCGTGAAGCGATTGCTGAGAATCGTCTAGATGATTTTGTCGAAGAGTTCTATAACGGAATTGGTCAGTCTGTTCCTGAGCTAAAAGAACTATAAGCTTTTATAGTTTGTTGAAATCCTCGGCAAACTCTTCAACCTTGTCCCATTTGGTAAATTCAAAGGTTCCACTCAAATCTGTGGGACCTTTAGTCATCCACATAATAAAACGGATAATGTGGCGATCAAACGGGCCATATTTTGGGTAGATTATTCTACCCGAAAAAACACCTTTTAAAGTCGGTGCCCAATCTACCTTGCGTAGGAATTTAATGATGTAAGGGTTGGTGTCAGGAGTGTTCTTTTCTTCTTTTCTCGCCACCGCATTGACGGTAAAGAAAGCAGTTGGCATCGCTTCCAAACGGGCTTTATTCTCTCTAATAAATTTATGGACCCATTTATTGTGTTTGCCATAACGAATACTGGCACCAATCAATACCTTGTCAAAATTACCTAAGTCTTCAGCGTTGAATTCACTGATCTCATGCATTTCGATTTGGTTATCTTGTTGTTCCAATTGCTCTTGGATTCGCTCGCAAATTCTAAGGGCTTGTCCATCGGTAGTGGAGTAGAGAATAAGAGTCTTTGCCATGTTTTACCTGATATTTTAAGTTGCGTGTCCTGGCCTGTTAATTTGCCTCGACTATGGTTTTGATTTAGTAACAACAATTTTATGTCATTCAGGGATAGAATTTGCGAATTAACTTAGATTTTTTGCCTCAGCTGTGACAAAATACGGCGATTGAATTTTAATATTACAATTTGGTCAGAGGGCTTCTCTGGCCGTCTGTTTTTAGGAGTATATATATGAGCTTTTTTATTAGTGATGCAATGGCTGAAGGAGCGGCGGCTCAAGGTAGCGGCTGGGAAGGGCTTATCCCATTAGTTCTTCTATTTGTGGTGTTCTACTTTTTGTTGATCCGCCCACAGCAGAAAAAAGTAAAAGAGCATAAGGCTCTGGTTGAAGCAATTAAAAAAGGTGACGAGGTTGTTACTTACGGTGGTTTGGCAGGTGTTTTACGTGAAGTAGGTGATACTTTCTGTCATATCGAAATTGCCGATGATGTTATTGTAAAAGTAGAACGTCAAAACGTTGCACGTCTTTTACCAAAAGGTACATTGAAAAGCGAATAATCATCGCTATATATGAGTGCAGTAACGTTGCACTCTTAAGGGGTGTTAGGACAATACTAATTTGTCCTTTCGCCCCTTTTGTGGTTTTAAAAGGCCTCAAATTCGACTAGAACTTGGAATTTCAAAATGTTTCAAAATCAACAAAAAATCATATCTAACCAGTACCCAACCTGGAAGTATCTGATGTTAGTGGTTGTCACCGTGATTGGTTTGACGTACGCCATGCCAAATATCTTTGGAGACGATCCAGCGGTCATAATCTCACCGGCCAAATCGGTTGAGTTTAATGCTGATACGCAGTCACAAGTAGCCTCAGTACTTGAAAAATCAAATCTGTCGATTAAATCATCGGTTTTTGAAAACGGCAGTTTTTTGATTCGTTTCAACAATACAGAAGATCAGATTAAAGCCAAATCATTATTAAAAGATAAGCTTGGTAGAACGGCAGTGGTTGCTTTAGATCTAGCGCCGGCAACGCCTGCGTTTTTACAAGGCTTGGGTGCAGAACCAATGTATCTTGGTTTGGATCTGCGAGGTGGTGTTCACTTCCTGATGGATGTGGACATGGAAGAAGCCATTAACAAGGCGTATAAGCGTTATATAGATGAAGTCAAGGGGGCTTTAAGAGCTGAAAAAGTCCGTTATTTGGCGGTTGAGGTTGAAGGCGAAACTCTTGAAGTTAAATTTAAGAATACAGAAATCCTGCAAGCGGGTATGAAGGTTCTTCAAACCAGATTTGCTGACCGTTTCACTCTAACCGCAGATGAAACTACTGCGGCACCTCGAGTATTAATGTCACTATCAGCAGCGACGATTGCTGAAACAAAAAAATATGCCCTTCAACAAAACATCACCACCTTGAGAAACCGTGTTAATGCTTTAGGTGTTTCAGAACCTGTTATTCAGCAGCAGGGTGATAGAAGAATAGTGGTTCAGTTGTCTGGCGTGCAAGACCCTGCTAGAGCGAAAGAGATTCTTGGTGCAACGGCAACGCTTGAATTCCGATTAGTCGAAGAAGAGGGTGACCCTTATAGAGCTGAGAAGACAGGCTATGCACCAAATGGAGCGACACTCTACAAGTTCCGAAATGGGCGTCCGATTTTGTTAAAACGCCGCATTATTGTTGATGGTGAAAATGTAATCAACGCCCAGTCTGGTATTGATCCTGAACAAGGCTCTCCACAGGTATCGGTTACACTTGATGGCCCTGGTGGCCGCAAGATGTTGGCGACTACCAAGAAACATGTTGGTCACCGCATGGCCGTGCTATTTATTGAAAATAGCGTAGAGACCGTTGAAGAGAATGGCCAAAAAGTTAAAAAACGTATTACTACCAAAGACGTGATTAATGCCGCAGTTATTCGTGGTCAATTCGCTAACCGCTTCCAAATTACAGGCCTGGATTCCCCTCAAGAAGCGCAAGATTTAGCACTGTTATTACGAGCCGGTGCTCTAGCTGCGCCAATGGAAATTGTTGAAGAGCGAACAGTAGGGCCAAGCTTAGGTAAAGATAATATCAACCAAGGCTTTATGTCGGTTATCGTTGGTTTTATCTTGGTACTGATCATTATGGCTTGGCGCTATAAGGTGTTTGGCATGGTGGCCAATGTCGCTTTGATGCTTAATTTAGTAATCATTGTTGCGGTACTTTCAATGTTACAGGCCACGCTGACTCTACCAGGAATTGCCGGTATTGTTTTGACGGTCGGTATGGCAGTAGATGCCAATGTTCTGATCTTTGAGCGTATCCGTGAAGAGATGAAAAATAGCTCGATTCAATCCGCAATTTATTCAGGTTACGAGAAGGCTTTTGTCACTATTGCTGATGCCAATATCACCACCTTGTTGGCGGCGATTGTTCTATTCAGCTTTGGTACGGGGCCGATTAAAGGTTTTGCGATTACCTTGTCTATCGGGATTATCACCTCGATGTTTACTGCAATCTTAGGAACTCGTGCGGTTATCAATTGGATATACGGCAATAAACGAGTTGAGAAGCTGTCAATTTAGGGTGTGATCATGAGTATAGATATGCAAACAAAAACAATTAATTTCATGGGCCAGCGCAAGCTTGCCATGATGTTCTCGCTATTTATGATTGTCGCCTCTTTTGCTGGCCTGTGGATAAAAGGGTTGAATTTTGGTATCGACTTTACCGGTGGTACCTTGATCGAAGTCTCTTATCCGACAGCGGTTGAACTCAAAAAGGTTCGTGCAGACTTGACTGAGGCTAATTATGGTGAAGCCATGGTTCAGCACTTTGGTTCGGCAGAGGAAGTCTTAATCCGTATCGCACCGCGTGAAGGATTGAACTCGCCTCAGCTGAGTAACCAGGTTTTGGATGCTCTTAGTGCAGCCAGCGAAGAAGATATTACCCTGCGCCGTGTTGAGTTCGTTGGACCTCAAGTCGGTGATGAGTTAACCGAAGATGGTGCCTTGGCAGTGCTTTATGCGCTGTTTGGTATTCTGATTTATGTTGCTCTTCGATTTGAGTGGCGTTTTTCACTGGGTGCCGTTTCTGCTTTAGTGCACGATGTCGTTATTACAGTAGGAGTTTTTGCCTGGACTCAGATGCAGTTTGACCTCACCGTTTTAGCTGCTTTGCTCGCGGTTATTGGTTACTCCTTGAACGATACCATTGTTGTCTTTGACCGAGTGCGTGAAAATTTCAGAACCATGCGTGATGGCAGTCCTGAAGAGGTAACCAATACCGCTGTTAACCAAATGCTTGCCCGTACCATTATGACCTCGGTTACCACTTTATTGGTACTGATGGCTCTGTTCTTCCTTGGCGGAGAAATAATTCATGGTTTTGCAACAGCACTGATTGTGGGTGTGGTGATTGGTACCTTCTCATCAATCTATGTGGCGAGTGCTACCGCTCTGGCTCTGGGTGTTTCTAAAGAAGACCTAATGAAAGCGCCGACTGAAGGCGTTGATCGCGAAGCCGAAGAAGCTGAATTACAACGTGCATTCCTTGAGCAAGAAGCCAAACGTGAAGCTAAGTTAGCTAAACAAGGTAAAAAACTCGATGACGAAGATGAAGAGCTAAAATAGTTGCTAGATCATCTCATCAAATAGCCAGCTTTTTGCTGGCTTTCTCTTTTTAAGAAAGTATTAATTATGTCTCTACAATTAGAATCTAATAAACGCCGCACTTTTGCGATTATCTCGCATCCAGATGCGGGTAAAACCACTGTTACTGAAAAGCTACTTCTATACGGTGGTGCCATTCAGCTGGCCGGAGCAGTTAAAAGCCGTAAAACCGATCGTGCAGCAACCTCCGACTGGATGAAGATGGAGCAGGAGCGCGGTATCTCGGTTGCGTCGTCGGTTATGCAGTTTCCGTACAAAGATGTCATGATGAATCTGCTTGATACCCCGGGGCATGAAGATTTCTCTGAAGATACTTATCGTACACTGACTGCAGTAGACTCAGCGTTGATGGTTATCGATGTCGCTAAAGGGGTTGAAGACCGTACCATTAAGTTGATGGATGTTTGCCGTCTTCGTACTACACCGATTCTGACTTTTATCAACAAGTTGGACCGCGAAGGCCGTGATCCAATCGATCTGATGGATGAAGTTGAGAGCGTACTGAAAATCAACTGTGCACCCATGACCTGGCCAATCGGAATGGGTAAACGCTTTAAAGGGATTTACCACCTCTATAACGATACGGTCCGTCTATTTGAACAAGCCGATGGTCAGAATGCTTCAGAAGGTGAGCTAATCGAAGGTCTTGATAATCCACGTTTAGATGAGATCCTTGGTGATCAAGCTGAAGAGTTACGCGAAGAAGTTGAGTTAGTGCAGGGTGCTAGCCATGAATTCGACCTTGAAGAATTCTTGGTGGGTAACTTGACTCCAGTGTTCTTTGGTTCAGCGGTAAATAACTTTGGTTTGCAAGAGTTGCTGGATGGCTTCGCTCAGTATGCCCCTTCTCCAATTGGTCGCTCTACTGATGGCCGAGATGTTGAACCTGATGAAAATAAACTGACAGGCTTTGTCTTTAAAATTCAGGCAAATATGGATCCTAAACATCGTGACCGTGTTGCCTTTATGCGTATCGTCTCCGGTAAATATGAAAAGGGCATGAATCTCAAGCATGTTCGTATTGGCAAGAGTGTAAAAATCGCCAAGGCGATTACCTTCTTGGCTAATAAGCGTGAGCAGGCAGAGGAAGCTTATCCTGGCGATATTATTGGCTTGCACAACCATGGAACCATTAAGATTGGTGATACTTTTACTCAAGGTGAAGATCTTAAATTTACCGGTATTCCAAACTTTGCTCCTGAGCTGTTTCGTCGTGCGCAACTCAAAGACCCGATGAAAATGAAGGCCTTGCAAAAAGGGCTGACTCAGTTGTCAGAAGAGGGAGCAACTCAGTTATTTAGGCCTGTTAATAATAATGATCTTATTCTAGGGGCTGTCGGAGTACTACAGTTTGAAGTGGTTGCACAGCGTTTGAAAGATGAGTACAACGTCAGTTGCATGTTTGAGCCGGTAAATGTTAATACCGCCCGCTGGGTAATTGGCGATCAGGCTGAAATTGATAAGTTCAAGAAAAAAATCACTGAAAATGTGGCTTATGATGCAGCTGATCAGTTGGTCTATATTGCGCCGACTCGTGTAAATTTGAGCTTGATAGAAGAGCGTTGGCCAGACCTAGAATTTGTTGCTACTAGAGAGCACTGAGTAGGGCATGTTGAGTTTTATCGTAAACCGTTGGCTTGCAATAACCCTGTTAATTCTGATTGTAATAACGACGCTTTCTCTTTGGCCTTTACAGAACCTACCCAGAGTTCCAGGCAGTGATAAAACTCATCATCTGATTGCTTATGCGATTTTGGTTGTTCCTGCAGCATTGGCCAATACAAATCTAAGTAGGTGGTTAGTCATTGTTTTTATTCTTTGGAGTGGGCTGATTGAACTGGTTCAACCCCATGTAAATCGCTATGGCGAATGGTCTGATATGATCGCCAACGTATCTGGGATTGCTATTGGCTGGGTTCTGGGTATGTTTATTCGTCTTAAGTATTTAAAAGCGGATTAAATCTATAAAAAAACCGAGCCAAGTTGCTCGGTTTTTTAATCTTACAGTTGAATCTTTCCTATATTTCACTAATTAGAAATGTAACACGGCGGTTCATTCGTTTACCTTCTGAGGTTTGGTTGCTGGCAATCGGTCTCTCTTCTCCATATCCGTAAGTGATGATTCGGCTTGAATCAATACCATTGTCCATTAAATGCAAGGCCACTGTTTTTGCACGATTTTCAGAAAGCTGTTGATTGTATTCCATTGAGCCATCAGAGTCTGTGTGGCCTTCAACATGAACACGAGTATTTGGGTGACGGTTAAGTGTGTCGATAACCGGTTTCAGACGCGAAAGCTCATATGGATCGAGTTGAGCAGATCCGGAACGGAAGTTTACATCCTTGACGCTGACTTCAACATACTCTTTGTCGCCAATTTTTACAGCATTTACATCTGTGTTCGGATCTGATTTTGTTCCTTCTTTGACATCACCATAAACTTGTCTAGCGGTGTAGCCAGCAAGAACACCAATGGCAATTTTTGCATTAGTGTTTTTTACGCCCATTGAATTGGCAGCTAAAGCACCACCAATTGCAGCAATTGCGGTGATGACGTTTCGCTCTGTTTCTCGTTCCGAAGCCGGACGGTTAGGATTGTTCTGCTGACAGCCTGCGGTAATAGAGATTGCTGTGACCGCAGCAATGGCAGTAATTAGTTTTCTGTTCATGGTTTAACTCCAGTTTAGAAACCTATAGAGATATTAATTATTAAAAGTCTTAATTAAATTTATAGAATATTAATAGATTTGGGGCAAGTGCTAATTACAAGTTGTCGATATCTATTCAGGGTCGATTAAGGGTTTTGCAAGGCTTTGCGCTTATAGCAACACAATTGTCGCCAGTCCTAAGAAAACAAAGAATCCAAGAGAGTCTGTTACAGTTGTTAGCATTAGTCCAGATGCTAGAGCAGGATCAATTTTCATACGTTGTAACAACAGTGGAATGATCGCCCCTGCAAAGGCGGCAGCCAAAAGGTTAATTAACAGGGCTAAAGCAAAAATGGCACTTAAAGCCATGTCCTGGAACCACAGATAAACTCCCACAGCAGTAAACCCAGCCCAGATTAAACCATTAAATAGACCAACAGTCGTCTCTTTGATAAGTAGTGATCTACTATTGCTTCTAGCTAGTTTTCCGGTTGCCAGAGCCCTGATAACGATGGTAGCCGTTTGGGTTCCAGCAATTCCTCCCATGCTTGCAATAATCGGCATCAGAATGGCTAGGGCAACGATGTTTTCAATTGATGCGTCAAACAGACCGATAACGATTGAGGCAAAAATTGCTGTAAGTAAGTTTATTCCAAGCCAGAAAGAGCGTCTTTTGGCTGCGCGACGCGCGGGTGCAAAAATATCTTCTTCTTCATCAAGACCAGCACTTGCCATCTGCGCGTGTTCAGCTTCTTCACGGATAATGTCAACTACATCATCGATGGTGATGCGTCCTAAAATTTGGTTACTTTCATTAACAACGGCAGCGGAAATAAGGTCGTTTTTTTCGAATTTGTGGGCGACATCCTTTTCATGAGTTAGAGCCTTGATCGCTGACATATCATCGTGCAAAAGATCTTTAACATAAGTATCTTCATCGTTAATCAACAGGTCAGTTAGTTGTAAGGTGCCCAGATAGTGGTTTTCACGATCACTTACAAATATCTCTGCTGTGGCCTGAGGGAGTTCTCCCAACTGTCTAAGGTAACGCAGCACAACATCCAAGGTAACATCGGCTCGAACCGAGATAAAATCGGTACTCATCAAACCACCAGCAGTATCTTCCGGATAGGTCAGGGCTGTTTCTACCGCAGAGCGTTCTTCTTCAGGAAGTGAGTCGAGCAACTTCTGCTGCTCATCGGCATCAAGAGACTGGACAATATCAGCAATATCATCGGTTTCGAGGTCTTCCGCCAGTTGAACGATTTCTTCTTCTTCAAGGCCTTTTAAAAGGTTGACGGTGACTTCGTCATTGGTGTGAGCAAGAATTTCACCTAGAGGCTGGTCTTTTATTGCATCCCAAAGTATATGACGCTCTTCGATAGGTGTTGCTTCGAGAATTTCAGCAATCTCTTCGGGAACGAGAGCTGATAAGAGTTCGTTGATCTGATCAGAATGGTTGTTTTCAACGGCGGCCAGTAGCTGTTCGGTAAGCTTGACTTTATCAATGGCGTTGTTATCTGGTGCCATGGCCATCTCCCGTTGAATATGAAGTGATGTAGAGTGTTGCGTGTATTGTAGCAGGAGGTTATTGGTGTGTAGTTGAAAATTGGTATAAAAAAGCCCAACTGAGTTGGGCTTTTGATCACTTGAGAGAAATGGTTTGAATTATGCTGTCATATTTTTTACGCCGCCTGATTTGCGGTTATGGCTGCCAATTTTCTCTTTGTGTTTCACAACTTGACGATCTAGCTTATCTACCAGGCCATCGATTGATGCATACATATCTTCACTGTCGTGTTGAGCAAACAGGTCTGCTCCAGAAACGTGAACATTGGCTTCTGCTTTTTGACTCTGTTTTTCAACCGTTAAAATGACATGAACATTGGTTACATGATCAAAGTGACGTTCTAATTTTTCTAGTTTTTCTGAAACATATGAACGTAGGGCATCGGTGATATCGATATGGTGGCCAGTAATGTTAATTTGCATACATCGCTCCTTTATTTTCTATTGATTGCGACTTCTCAGATTGATACCGGCTTTCAAGGTATGTAAAGACAATTTCAATGTCTTTAATGTCTGAGTTCAGTTTTAGTATACCATTTAGATTTTTGATTCCTAGTGTGAAACTCCAAATAAAATATGCATTTTTA
>DBOI01000082.1:0-13644 GCA_002299245.1 Hydrogenovibrio sp. UBA650 | reverse complement strand
CTATAGGCAAAGTTTTCTCCCAGATAGACACGCTTAACCTCTTCATGAGTTAATACATCTTGAGGTGTGCCTGAAGCGAGGATAGTACCGGCGTGAAGTATATAGGCCTGATCACATACACCAAGAGTCTCTCGAACATTGTGATCGGTAATCAGTACTCCGATGTTTTTTTCCTTAAGATGGGTAATGATGTTCTGAATATCTTTGACAGAGATTGGATCAACTCCAGCAAAAGGTTCATCTAAAAGAATGAACTTAGGCTCCATTGCAAGCGCTCTAGCTATTTCAACTCTGCGGCGTTCACCTCCCGATAGAGCCTGCCCGGGCTGTTCGAGAATATGTCCGATTTGCAGATCATCAACTAGGTTTTCAAAGATAAGGCTACGTTGATCTCTATTTAACTCAGAGCGCATCTCCAAGACAGCCATAATATTCTCAGTAACGCTTAATTTTCTGAATACAGATGCTTCTTGAGGCAGGTAGCCGATTCCGAGTTTGGCTCTTTCGTGAATCGCCATTGATGAAATTTCTGAATCATCGATGAATATCTGACCATCGTCATTATTTACCAGGCCTGTCATCATATAGAAGGTGGTGGTTTTGCCAGCTCCGTTAGGGCCAAGTAATCCAACTACCTGTCCGCTGTGAACATCAATGTCAACCGAGGTGACAACTTTGCGTTTTTTGTAACTTTTGGCCAGGCCTCGTGCATAGAAATGTGCCATAAAATACTATTGTTCTTTAGTTGCGGGTTCTTCGATTTTCTCAGGCTCTGCGGGTGTGAATGTAACGGAAACACGTTTCTGCTGTTCTGGAGTACTTTCAGCACGCAGAGTTTGCTTGCTGATGTCGTAAAACAATTTAGGGCCTTTGATAATGTGTTTACCGGTCTGTTCAACTTGAGCACTACCAATTAACAGCACGGTTTTTTTGAGGGTGTCGTACTCAATGGTATTTGCATGGCCATTTATCCAGCTGTTTTCAACAGAATTAAAACGTTTGAACTTGGCAGGCTTTCCTGTTGTAACCGCTTTGCTCAGGTTGCCTTTAGGGTGAAAAATTTCGATTTGATCACCTTTAAGAGTCAGGCTTCCCTGGCTGATAATAACATTGCCTTTGTAAAGGCTTTTTCCTTGAGTTTCACTGGCAGTAAGCTGGTCGGCTTGAATATTGATAGGTTGTTTGTCATCTGGCTGTTGGAGAGTTTCTTCGGCGCTAACAAGGCTTGAAAAGATGGTTAGCCATATTATGGTTTGTAAGCGGGTAGCTTTTGAAATAACGGTTTGCATTATTCGACCAGTTCGTGGTTATTTAGGTTTCTATTTGGAATGGTTTGATTGTACTGGCTTTTTACGTCTGCGTATATTCTGAATTCACGGTTTCTTAAGTCAGCCTCAAAGCCTTCACCACTCAGAGTAACATTTTGGTTGGAGATAATAACCTCATCATCGGTAGAGAGTTTTTGCTCGGTTCTGTAATAAGTCAGCTTTTCAGTTGTTAAGAGAGTTGGCTGAGCTTCATTTATGGTTTTGCTGACTACTTTGACCTGCTCATCAAAAGTGATTGTAAGGTCTGCTAGGCTACTTCCTCTATTACTTTTAATCGTCAGTATTTGATTGTCTGATAACCGGGTAACTTCGGGCTGAACAAAGCTGCTTAGTTGAGTTTGTTCTGCATACGAAAAGCGAGAGGTTTGGATAATGGTTTGAACCTTGTCGTTTTGTTTAGACAGTTGCCAAATGGTAGTGTCAGTTGCCTGCCAGTTAAACCCTAGGTGGGCTATGTCAGTAGCAACCGTCTCTTTGGGTTTTTGTTTATCCGGGTCAGTAATCCACAATGCCAGAACTGCTAATAGCAAGGTGAGCAATACTATTTTGATTCTGGGTGCGTTACTCATGTTTTAGAGGTCTCTTAGGTAGAAATCCATATGTTTTTGCCAGCTACCTTGTGAACGCATAATGATTTCACAAACTTCACGCACACAGCCTCGGCCTCCTTCATACTGGGAAACAAAGTCGACCCTCGGCTTTACTTCTTGGTCTGCATCAGACGGAGCGACTGAGAACCCGATGCGAAGCAGGATTGGCAGATCTAAAATGTCGTCACCTACGTAGGCAATTTCATCCATTTTTAAACCGAGATCATCTACCAGTTGCATGAAGGTGGGCAATTTATCCGGTACCCCCTGGAAAACGTGTTTAACTTTTAGATCTCTCATGCGATTAGTAACAAGCTGGGACTTGCGTCCAGTTATGATCGCAATTTCGACATCACTCTTTTGCAACATCACCATGCCATGACCATCTCTTGTATAGAAAGTTTTGGTTTCTACCCCTTCATCGTTGTAGAACAGCCGATTATCAGTTAGCACACCGTCTACATCGAGAATTAGAAGTTTAATGCGTTTAGCTTTTTCCGCTACGGAGTTGGAGATATTCATTTACAAACCCTAATTGAGAATCTAGAGGTCTTTGCTAAGAATCAATAACAGTGAGATAGGACTATTTCTGTTTATGATCTCAAAGTGACCTCTCCGAGATGTTTGTTACTTTAAGCGCCGATGGAACGGAAGTAAAGCATTACCAGGAAGGCAATAAATATTGAGGTGAGTAGTAAACCCTTGCCTCTATGGATAATAGCCTTGCCATTTCTTGGAAGAGCCATTATTAACATCATTAAGGTTAATCCAAGCATTATCGGCATATCGATGTAGAGGACCTCTTTGTCAATCATCGATGGCGCTAACAGGGCAGGAACTGCAAGAACTGCAAGAATATTAAATAGGTTTGAGCCTACAATGTTACCGATCATAAGGTCAGCTTCTTTCTTTCTTGCAGCGGCAATTGCAGCCGCTAACTCAGGCAGACTGGTTCCAATAGCAATGATTGTCAGGCCAATGATGACTTCAGGAACGGCAAAATATTCAGCGATGTCGACAGCACCAGAAACCATCATTTTGGCACTTATCATCAAAATTGCCAGGCCACCAAGTAGATATATAAAAGCTTTATTTCGGCTTAGTACTGGCATCTCTTCAAGTTCTTGCTGGGTTTCTTGCGCTATTGGATCGGTTGAATCAACCGATTTATTTACTTTAATCATCCAAAACATAACAATTATCAGGGCGGAAGCTAAAATAACGCCGTCTATAAAGCTTAGATGGCCATCAATCACCAAAAGGTAAACAGCTATTGATATTGCCAGCAGTACAGGTAGTTCGCGTTTAAGGATGGAAGACTTAACGGCTATCGGAGCAATCAGGGCAGTGACTCCAAGCACCAAAGCGATATTGGCAATGTTAGAGCCGATTGCATTACCAATTGCCAGTCCAGGACTATTGTCTAAAGACGCAAGAATCGCGACTATGATTTCCGGCATAGAGGTTCCAAAGCCGAGAACCACAACACCAATCACAAGAGGTGATATAGAGAGGTGTTTTGCAGTGCTGGCTGCACCTTCGATAAAGACGTCTGAACTCCATACTAGAAGAGCGAGTCCAATTAAGAGAATAATTGACGGAAAAAAAAGACTGGTTAGCATTATAGTTGGTATACCTAGGTCCTAAAAATTTGGTTGGCGATTATAACTAAAATTTCAGTGGAAATAAAGAAAGCTTATGATTGTGCATAATTTCGAATTTTTGCTTGAATTTTCATTTGGTTGGCATAAATACTAGTTTTGGTTGGTGAGGTTTTGAAGTTGGATAATTTACAGGTAGGAACACTTGGTTGGAATCATGCAAACTGGGTGGGTGGATTTTATCCCGATGATATGCCTGAAGACTGGTGGTTGGATTATTATGCCAATCTTTACCGTGTCGTTCTTGTGCCGCAACAAGAATGGTTACGCTGGGATCGAGAGGAACTGGAAGAGATTGAAGATGCAGTAGAAGGAGAGTTTAGCTTCTATTTTCAGATTGTTGGTTCTATTGACAATGAATCGGAACGCAAGCTTTCAGTGATTGTAGATGAGTTGGCTGAGCTTGCGGTAGGTGCAGTGGTTTTTGCGGATGCCAGTCATATTGATCATACTATCTGCGGATTACCTGTTACCCAGATATCTAAGAGTGAATCGATTGGTGAGTGGCAATGGCAAACTGAAGGTATTATCTGTTCAGGCAATCCCTTTGGCTGGATCAACGATCTAACAACGGACCCTAAACAACAACCGGATGTTGTCAGAAGCTTTATGCAAAGTTTGCCAAATGGGGTTATGGGCGCTCCATTAATCGTCAATTCGCAAAACCTTAACATACAGCAATTACAAAACTTAAAGACAGTCGCCGAGTTGCTTGGTTATTAGAATTAGAACGCTCTTTTTTTATTTTTGTACAAATCTAAATACTTATTTCAGCTAGAATGTTGATGGTTTTTTAGTAAAACAACGAACTATTTATTTTAGAAGTTATTAACAGATGTCTGATCAAACCCTAATTGAAATCAAAGACCTGACTTTTTTGCGTGGCGAACGCAAAATATTTGATGGTATTTCTCTGAAAATACCAAAGGGCAAGGTGACTGCTATCATGGGGCCGAGTGGCACAGGTAAAACCACTCTCTTGAAGTTGATTGCTGGCCAGCTTAAACCGGATAGCGGGGAAATATGGGTTGAAGGTGAGAATGTACATAAACTTGCGCGCAAAAAACTCTATGGTTTACGGCGTAAGATGGGCATGTTGTTCCAAAGCGGCGCCTTACTGACGGATCTGAATGTTTTTGACAATGTCGCCTTCCCTCTTAGAGAGCACACCAAGCTACCGGAAGAAATAATTAACTCCCTGGTTGATATGAAACTACAGGCAGTTGGTTTGCGTGGCGCGAAAAACCTCATGCCATCTCAATTGTCTGGTGGCATGTCGCGACGTGTGGCCTTAGCGAGAGGAATCGCTCTGGATCCTGAGATGATATTTTACGATGAGCCTTTCGTAGGCCAGGATCCAATCACAATGGGTGTTTTGGTTGAACTCATCAGTAAATTGAATCATAGTCTCGGTCTCACTAGTGTCGTAGTGTCACACGATGTTAACGAAGTTCTATCGATTGCTGATTATGTCTGTGTCATTTCTGAAGGAAAAATCATTGCTGAAGGCAGTAAAGAGGAAATTCTTCAAGGCGAATCAGAATATGTAAATCAATTTGTGAAAGGTTTACCTGATGGCCCGGTTCCTTTTCATTACCCTGTAAAGCCCTACTTGTCAGAAAGTGATGGGGCTGTTAATTAAAACCATGCAAAAAAGGTCAATCAAGTTGAATGGGTTAATAGGTTTATTGCAGAAAACTGGCCACAATAGCTTACAAATTCTTGCAAGTGTGGGTAGAGGCGCAATGTTCATTATGTCTCTTTTGCCGGCTCTGCCATATTCGTTTTGGCGCTTTGATCTATTAGTCAAACAGATCTATGTTGCGGGTGTTTTATCTTTACCAATTATTCTTACCGCTGGCCTTTTTGTGGGTATGGTAATGAGCTTGCAAGGTTATAACGTCTTAGTTGATTACAACTCTGAAGAGGCGGTAGGATCAATGACGGCGCTGTCATTGTTGAGAGAGTTGGGGCCGGTTATTTCTGCGCTTTTGTTTGCCGGTCGTGCAGGCTCAGCTTTAACCGCTGAAATTGGTTTAATGCGTTCAACTGAGCAAATTTCTGCTCTGGAAATGATGGCGATTGACCCTTTAAAACACATCTATGCACCAAGATTTTCAGCAGGCCTGATCACTTTGCCTCTGCTGACCCTTCTGTTTATTGCCCTTGGAATTATAGGGGGGTATATGGTTGCTGTAGGTTGGCTGGGAGTTGATGAAGGTGCTTTTTGGTCGCAGATGAATAGCCATGTTGATTGGCGAGAAGATGTTGTCAACGGCATAATAAAATCAGTGGCCTTTGCCATACTAATTTCTATGATTGCTCTGTTTCAAGGCTTTAATGCTATACCAACTTCTGAAGGTGTGAGCAATGCAACAACTAAAACAGTGGTTCACAGCTCTCTTGGTGTATTGGGCTTAGACTTTGTTTTGACGGCTGTAATGTTCTGAATGCAGACAGACTTTTGTAATAATTCTTGAATCAATTGGGATTAAAATTAAGGAAGATTCCATGCAAAGACAATTGAAAATTGAAATCTGGGTTGGCGCTTTTGTATTGATGAGCATTGCGGCTCTATTGATGATTGCTCTTCAGGTCAGTAATTTCAGCAGTTGGAAAGAGAAGCCAAGCTACCAAGTTAGTGCTCTGTTTGATAATGTTGGGGGCCTCAAGGTTAGAGCTCCAGTAAAAATGAGTGGCGTGGTTGTTGGGCGAGTGACGAGTATTGGCGTTGATCCTCAAAGTTTCAAAGCCAGAGTCACAATGAAAATTGATCGCACTTATAATGAACTTTCGATAGATAGTTCGGCTTCCATTCTTACTGCGGGTCTGCTGGGTGACCAGTACATTGGTATTGAAATTGGTGGAGATGAGGAATACTTGGCCGAAGGAAGTGAGTTTGAATTGACCCAATCAGCTTTGGTTTTAGAGGATTTAATTGGTCAGATGTTAGTTAAATTTAGTGATAGTGGGGAGTAGAGCATGAGTCGCTTTTTACAGGTAGTTTTTTTGAATACATTGCTGTTTTTTTCTACCTTGGTTGTTGCACATGAAGTTCCGCAGGATGACCCTGAAAAAATGGTCAAAGCAATTTATAATAACGTAATTTCTGAACTTAATCTAAAACGTGAAAAGTTGGAGAATGATCCCGCCGAAGTTAAGAGTTTTGCAACAAAGTATGTGCTGCCCTATATAGATACTCCGAAAATGGCTCGATATGTTTTGGGTAAGCACTGGCGCAGCGCTTCTAAAGATCAAAAACAAGCCTTTGTCGATGCTTTTACGAATACTTTGATTCGCTCCTACTCTCAGAGCTTGCTCAAGTTGAAAATTGAAACCGTTTCGGTTGCAACCGCCAGAGTTGAAAAGCCAGGAAGAGTTACCGTGCCTTCTTCTGTTACTCAGAGTGATGGAAATAAATCGGACGTAACTTATCGCGCTTACCTAAATAAGAAGAGCAAAAAATGGATGTTGTATGATGTTTCCGTTGAAGGTGTTAGCATGCTTCTTAATTATCGCAAGGCCTATAATTCTGATATTGTAAAAAAAGGTCTGGATGCGGTGATTGCTGAAATGCAGACCAAAAATGCATCTTTTAATGGTAAAACAGTTTGAACCAGGTTAATAGCGCATGGGATGAATGGCAAGGCAAGCTGAGTCTTCCTGAGATAGTCGATATTTCAGTTTTGCCTAAATTAATCAAGCAAAATTCTTGGCTAAGTTTGCCCGTTAAAGAAGTCGATTTCACGGCGGTAGACAAGGCTGATAGTGCAGTTTTAGCAGTGTTGCTATACTGGGCTCAACAAAGCGAAACCAAACTCAAGGTCGTTAATTTTCCTCAACAACTTGATAACTTGATTGAGTTGTATGATCTTAACTCTATCATCGCTATCAAATAATTTCCCACTCTAAGGTTTCTATTTCATGTCTTTGGCAGTAAAGTTTGACAATGTCGTCAAGAACTACCCTAATGTGCAAGCTCTTAAAGGTGTCTCATTTGATGTCGAGGAAGGAGCTTTTTTTGGGCTTCTAGGTCCAAATGGAGCTGGTAAATCGACCCTGATAAATGCGATGTCTGGTCTGGTTTTAGCTGACTCAGGGCAGATCAAAGTTCAAGGTTTTGATGTTGTTTCTGATTACAGAACAACGCGAAGAGCGCTTGGTCTGGTTCCTCAAGAATTGATTGCCGATCCCTTTTTTACTATCCGAGAATTATTAGAGTTACAGTCAGGTTATTTTGGCCTCAAAGGCCAAGTCCAGAGAAATTGGATTGATGAACTCCTGCAAAGATTGGCTTTGAGTGAAAAGGCCGGTGCAAACACTAACGAGTTGTCAGGAGGCATGAAACGCAGAGTTTTGATTGCAATGGCTCTGGTTCATAAGCCGAGAGTGATTGTGCTTGATGAGCCAACAGCTGGGGTTGATGTTGATTTGCGAAGAACACTTTGGGATTTCACCAAGGAACTCCACCAGCAGGGACACACAGTCATTCTAACTACACATTATTTAGAAGAGGCGGAAGCTCTTTGCGATAAGGTTGCTATTTTAAATAAGGGGCAAGTGCAAGCAATTGATGATACGCAAGCTCTGTTGTCGAAGCACCCATACCGTTATTTGAAAGTGAAGGTTGCCAACCCTGAAGCCAGTTTGGTTGGCCCTCTACAGAAACTGGTTGTTGATAAAGAGCCTTCAGGTTATGTATTTCAAGTTGATAAAAACAGTTCCATGACTCAGGCCATGGCATGGATGGAACAATCCGGTTTAGAGGTGGTGGATGTCAGTAGTCGCGATGCAACCTTGGAAGAGGTTTTTCTAGATTTAACCTCGGCAGAGGTGTCGGCAGATGTTTAATTTTGCTGGTTTCTGGGCGCTGTTTATTAAAGAGGTTCGCCGTTTTTATTCGGTTATGGTGCAGACTGTTTTTGCACCTGTTATTTCCACTCTGTTATTCCTACTGGTGTTTGGTCAGGTTGTGGATTCACGTATCGAGACCTATGCAGGCCTGACTTACAGTCAATTTATTATTCCTGGTCTGATAATGATGGCATTACTGCAGAATGCTTTTTCTAATAGCTCTTCCAGTCTTATTCAATCGAAAATGCATGGTAATTTGACCTTTGTTCTACTCAGCCCTATTTCCGCATTTGAGTTTTATCTGGCGTTTGTCGCAGCTGCTGTTGTGCGTGGAGTGGTTGTTGGTGTCGGTATACTGCTTGTCAGCATTATCTGGTTTGATCTTAGTTGGCAGCAACCTTTGTGGATTCTTTTGTTTGCGGTTCTCAGTGCCGCCATGATGGGAGGTTTGGGTATGATGGCTGGGATAATATCTGACAAGTATGATCACCTGGCGGGTTTTCAAAACTTTGTAATTATGCCTCTGACATTCTTGAGTGGGGTTTTCTATTCGATTCACTCGCTTCCAGAATTTTGGCAACAAGTGTCATATTTTAATCCGTTCTTTTATATGGTTGACGGTTTCCGCTATGGCTTCTTTGCGCAAGCGGATGTGTCGGTTTATCTGAGTTTACTGGTGACAACGGTGTTTTTAATTTTGGTTTCAGTGATAAATCTGATTTTATTGCATAAAGGCGTTAAAATACGCGGATAATTTGAAATGAATCTGTTAGTTATAAAATAATTTAACCGATAAACTCTTAGGAGAGTATGTTTTAGATGTCACCAGAAACCATTCGTAAGATGATTCAGGATGAGATTCCTGACAGTCAAGTTGAGACTAGCGGAGCTGATTGTAACTTTACCATTATTGTTACCAGCCCTGTTTTTGAAGGTTTAAAACCTCTGCAAAGACACCGCATGGTTAATGATATTTTCAAAGCTCAGTTTGAAAGTGGTGAGTTGCACGCTCTTTCTATAAAAACTCAAGTCAGTAAATAAGACACATAATTACCTAAACAAACCTTACTAATCTTAGGTTAGATTCATAAGATCAATATATATGGACAAACTCGTAATTGACAATCGCGGAGAGCTCTCAGGCACGATTGATATCTCCGGCGCTAAGAATGCTGCCCTGCCGATTTTAATGGGTAGCTTGCTGGCTGAAACCCCAGTAAAACTATCGAATGTGCCTCACCTGATGGATGTGACGACCACGATTCAGCTAATTGGCTCAATGGGCGTTGAAGTGATGTTTGATGAAGAGCTGCGGATTGAAATAGACGCTTCCAACGTCACTAGTAAAGAGGCGCCATATGATTTGGTAAAAACAATGCGTGCCTCTATTTTGGTATTAGGGCCACTTCTGGCTAGATTCGGGGAAGCTAAAGTGTCTCTCCCTGGAGGTTGTGCTATCGGTTCGCGTCCGGTCAATATCCATATTGATGGTATGGAAAAGATGGGTGCAGAAATTGAAGTTGAAAACGGCTATATAATTGCCAGATCTGAAGGTCGTCTCAAAGGTGCGGATATCCTGATGGAGCCAGTAACGGTGACAGGTACTGAAAACTTGATGATGGCAGCTGTTTTAGCAGAAGGAGTTACGACGCTTCGAAATGCAGCACGAGAGCCAGAGGTATCTGATCTAGCCACTTTCCTAGTGAAAATGGGTGCAAAAATCAGCGGTATTGGTACCGATACTTTGGTTATAGAAGGTGTTGAGCGTTTGCATGGGGTTGATTATGAAGTGATTCCTGACCGAATTGAGGCTGGTACTTATCTTGCCGCAGCGGCTGTGACCAAAAGTAAATTGACAGTGAACAAGGTTAATCCAATACACCTTGGAGTGGTGTTGGATAAGTTCCGTGAAGCAGGTGCAAAAGTAACAACTACCGCTAATAGTATTACTTTGGATATGCGGGATAGAGAATTGCTACCGGTGGATATAGTGACCGATCCTTACCCTCTGTTTCCTACAGACATGCAAGCCCAGTTTTTGATTATGAATGCGCTTGCAAGTGGTGAGTCAACCATTAAAGAGACGATTTTCGAGAATCGTTTTATGCACGTTTCGGAGTTGATTCGAATGGGGGCTGATATAAAAGTTGATGGCAAGACTGCTCGAATTAAAGGTGTCAAAGAACTGTATGGAGCGCCAGTAATGGCAACGGATTTGCGTGCATCGGCCAGTTTGATTTTAGCAGGCCTGGTTGCCAGTGGAGATACGGTTGTGAATCGTGTCTATCATATAGATCGTGGATACGAACTAATTGAAGAGAAGTTCCATAAAGTTGGAGCTCATATCTATCGTTTAACTGATTGAAGTTAAAACGTTTACCAAAAAATTTGAATTTTTAAAGACTGAAAACTATGAATGATCAACTGACAATTGCACTTTCCAAAGGCCGTATTTACAAAGACACTTTGCCACTTCTTGAGGCTGCCGGAATTGAACCGCTTGAAGACCCAAGTAAAAGTCGAAAGTTAATTTTGCCAACTAATCAAGATAATGTGCGCCTGCTAATTGTGCGCGCAACCGATGCTCCTACCTATGTTGCTCATGGAGCCGCAGATATCGGTGTTGCCGGTAAAGATGTTCTGATGGAAGCACCAACAGATAATCTGTTTGAATTGCTTGACCTTCATATAGCGAAATGTAAATTGATGGTTGCGGGCCCTGAGAATGAGAAGCCTCATGGTCATCGTTTGAAGGTTGCCACCAAGTATTTAAAGTCTGCCCAGGCATATTATGCAGAGAAGGGTGAGCAGGTTGATTTGATCAAGTTATATGGTTCGATGGAAATTGCGCCATTAATTGATTTAGCTGACAGGATCGTTGACTTGGTTGATACCGGAAACACTTTAAAGGCAAATGGTCTAGTGCCTTTAGAGCACATTGCTGATATCAGCTCGCGTTTGATTGTCAACCAACATGCTTATAAAACTAAGTTTGCGCAAATCAATCACATAGTTGAAGAGTTTAAAAAAGCTGTAGAGAAATAAAAAATGTTAAATATCCGTCGATTATCTGCCAATCAGGCAGGCTTTAGAGAGGAATTGGATCGTTTGCTGGCGTGGGAAACAGTGTCCAATGAAGATGTAAATAATATTGTTAAAGAAGTGGTTGAAAACGTTCGTACTAATGGCGATACAGCGCTTCTTGATTATACGGCCCGTTTTGACCGTATGCAGCTGCAGAGTGGCGCAGAGCTGGAAATATCTCAAGAACGTTTACAAAAAGCCTTGGAAACAATTCCATCAGCTCAGCGTGAAGCCTTGGAAATCTCTGCGCAGCGTGTTCGTGCCTATCACGAAAAGCAAGTTCAGAATTCCTGGTCCTATGAAGAAGCCGATGGCACCATGCTTGGTCAGCAGGTGACACCGCTTGATAGTGTGGGCCTCTATGTTCCAGGTGGTAAGGCGGCTTACCCATCATCAGTCATTATGAATGCCATTCCTGCAAAAGTGGCCGGCGTTGAGAAGCTGATTATGGTCGTGCCAACACCAGATGGTGAAGTTAATGATATGGTACTGGCCGCAGCCGCAATCTGTGGTGTTGATGCTGTGTTCACCTTGGGTGGAGCACAAGCTGTCGCAGCCTTGGCTTATGGAACAGAAACGGTTCCTGCGGTTGATAAAGTTGTTGGCCCTGGCAATATTTTTGTTGCCACTGCCAAACGTATGGTATTTGGAACTGTTGGTATCGATATGATCGCTGGACCTTCTGAGATTTTGGTCTACTGTGATGGTAAAACAGATCCAGACTGGATTGCGATGGACCTATTCTCACAGGCGGAGCACGATGAAGACGCTCAATCTATTCTGGTAACCGAAGACGCCGAGTTTGCTGAGAAAGTTTATCAAAGCATGAACCGTCTTCTGGATGATATGCCTCGCGAACCTATTATTCGTAAAGCTTTGGATGATCGCGGTGCGATTATTGTGGTAGATGACGTTGATCAAGCGGTTGAGATGATCAATATTATTGCTCCTGAACACTTAGAGCTGTCTGTTGACGACCCGAAAGCTTTGTTACCAAAAGTTCGCCATGCAGGTGCCATTTTTATGGGGCGCTACACAGCCGAAGCACTCGGTGATTACTGTGCGGGCCCTAACCACGTGTTGCCAACTTCGCGTACAGCCCGTTTCTCTTCACCTCTAGGTGTCTATGATTTCCAGAAGCGTTCTAGCTTGATTATGTGTTCAGCTGAAGGCTCAAATGTTCTCGGAAAAATTGCTGGTACCTTGGCGGATGGAGAGGGTCTTCAGGCTCACGCAGCGTCTGCACGTTATCGCGTTAAAGACTAGCAGAATCCAAAAATAGAAAAAACCACCCGTGCTTCAAGGCCTGGTGGTTTTTTTGTCACTGCTCATAATAGAGGTCTTAATATGAAACAGACTGAATTAACAGCTTATCTGAATAGATTTCTAGATATTGAAAGCTATAAAGACTATGCTCCAAATGGCTTACAGGTCGAAGGAAAGCAAGAAATCAAAAAAGTAGTAACAGGTGTCACCGCTTGTCAGGCTTTATTGGAAAAAGCGGTTGAGCTGCAAGCAGATGCGGTGATGGTGCACCACGGATATTTTTGGAAATCCGAACCTGAAACGATTACTGGTTTTAAATACCAGAGAATTAAAACCTTAATTGATTATGACATTAATCTATATGGTTATCACCTGCCTTTAGATGGGCACGCTGAGCTTGGAAATAATGCCCTGTTAGGTAAGCTTTGGCAGCTTGAGGATAAGACGCCAGAACCCGGTCTATTAAGGCTAGGAGAGTTGTCTGAACCAATGAAAATCGATGAATTTAAACAGCTTGTAGATAACACTCTAGATAGAACCTCATTGCATTTACCTGGTGGTCCAGAGTTAGTAAAAACAGTTGCTTGGTGCAGTGGTGGGGCTCAAGGGTACATCGACCAAGCGATCAGTTGGAACGCAGATGTGTATATTAGTGGAGAAGTTTCTGAACAGACTACTCATCTGGCTAAAGAGTGCGGCATACATTATCTTGCGGCAGGTCATCACGCAACAGAAACTCATGGTATCAGAGCTTTGGGTGAACATATAGAGAACAGGTTTGGGCTGAACGTCACTTTTGTCGATATTCCCAACCCAGTTTAATCTCTCCCTTAACAAAACTTTATGCCTATCAGCATAATG
>DBOI01000114.1 GCA_002299245.1 Hydrogenovibrio sp. UBA650 | reverse complement strand
ACAGGTCCTGATTTGGCACGTCTTGGTGGTAAATACTCTGATGAGTGGCATATCCTTCATTTGAGACGCCCACAAGATATGGTTCCTGAGTCTGTAATGCCTGCTTATCCGTGGTTGGATGAAAATATGGCTAATGTTGAAGGTGATCAGCATATAAGTTTCGGTAAACGTGATATGAAAAAACGTTTAGAAGTTATGCGTATGCTTGGTGTCCCATACACAGATTGGGAAATTGAAAACGCTGATAAGGCAATTGAAGGCTATACTGAAATGGATGCCATGGTTGCTTATCTACAAGTATTGGGAACGATGGTCAAGCTGGATGACAGCAAAGTCTATCGTCAATAATAGTTGTGAGTAATCTAGAAAATTATTTTAGTACTGACTGGGCGTCGATGACGACGCACGACTGGGTTGGTCTGATCTTAACAATTGTAATCTTCTTCGGCATGCTTATTACGTTCTCTCTGGCGTTACGCCCGAGTAAACGTAAAGAGATGGAAGAGCAGAAATACAAAATATTAAATGACGACGACTAGCCGCTTTTAGGAGATATAAATATGGCACATCATAATCCATGGCCTGATGAAGGGAATACTGGTCACATTTGGGACGACGACCTGCGTGAATTAGACAACCCGCCACCGTTGTGGTGGATGCTATCGTTCTACGCTAGTTTTATTATGGTTATATTCTATGCACTTTACTACCCTACGATTCCTTTAACAGATGAGATGGGAGGGTTTACAAAAGGTGTAAGCGGATGGACTGCATACAATGAGTATCAGGACGACTACAAGGTTCTTAAAGACTGGCGAAAAGCTAAGTTTGCGGATAAAGAAGAACAGATTGCATCAATGTCTGTAGCAGATATTCTTAAAGATGATGAATTAAAATCATACGCTGTTGCCACATCTAAGATGCTGTTTGGTGATTACTGTGCTGCTTGTCACGGTGCTGGTGGAGCAGGAGATCCAATCTCTAACTTCCCGGTTCTTGCGGATGATGACTGGCTGTGGGGCGGAAGTATCCAAGCTATTGAAGCTTCAATTAAGAATGGTCGAATTGGTAACATGCCTGCGCGTGGGATGATGGGTAATCTAACCGATCAGGAAGTTGACGATGTTACTGATTATGTCATTGCGCTTTCTGAGGGTAAAGGTGGAGACGCATCTGTTGCTGCTGGTAAGGCGGTTTACATGAAGGGCATGTGTTTGGCTTGTCATGGACCTGCCGGTAAGCCGATGGCTCCAGCTGGAGCAGCTAACCTAACTGACCAAGCATGGCGTTTTGGATCTGATCGCGATACTATCCGAGGCGTAATTGCCTACGGTGTCAACGTTAAGAAGGACGGTGATTACCTTGAAGGAACTAGACAGGCTGTTATGCCTGCATTTAAAGAACGTCTTCCAAATGCAGACGTGAATGTTAAACGTTTAGCGGTCTATGTTCATGCTCTAGGTGGCGGTCAATAAGATCAACCAAAAAGGAGAGCTTGAAGTTCTCCTTTTTTTCTTAAAGAATTATCAAATATTTTAAAATTTACTAGGAGATCATCATGGGTGGTGAATTGAATAATGATTGGGTTCTTTGGGCATCGATAGGTGCAATTGTGTTTTCTGTAATTCTTACAGTTGCTTGGGCTTGGAAAGCAACTCGTGGAATAGAAGGTCTCGAAGAAGATCAATTCAAGGATGATATTAAATAACGGAAATAATTTTAGTCAAAAGTAGGTCCATAGAAGGGCCTATTTTTTTTTATAAATAACAATAAAAATATTTACTTATGGATGGTCAAGTAATTTTTATACAATAAAGAATAAAAATTGAGGGTCAAGCAAGGATGGCTACCATGGCACATACTAAAGAGATGTATAAAGACGATGGTCGAACAGGGTCTTTACTCGATAACATGGGAACCGACAACAAAAATCTTCAGAATATTGGTGTCGAAATTCTTCCTATTCATACTGAAGGTACCGTACATGCGAAACGCATACCCGGTAAATTCAGAACTATCAAATGGATCACAGCCTCGTTCTGGATCTCACTATTCGTATTTCCTTATCTAAGGTGGGATGGTCACCAAGCGTTATTGTTTGATTTGGTCAATCGACAATTTCACATATTTGGTATAACCATACTGCCACAGGATATCTGGATGCTTGCGATGGTTTTGCTGTTTTCAGCATTAGCCTTAGCAGCGTCAACTGCAGTTGCGGGCCGAATGTGGTGTGGATATCTATGTTTCCATACTGTTTGGGTAGATGTTTTCACTTGGTTAGAAGAGAAGCTAGAAGGGCAACCCAACAAGCGAATGAAGTTGGATAAGGCACCGTTAAGTTTTGAAAAGGTGCGAATAAAGGCAGTTAAGTTCGCAATTTGGGGTTTGATTGGATTTATGACAGCCTTTAGTTTTGTGGCTTACTTCACGGATGCATTTGATCTTTGGGCTCGTCTATTTGCACTTGAATGGGGTGGAACGGAAACTTCCGTAATACTTGGTCTCGGAGCAGCAACAGTATTTTTTGCCGGGTTCCTGCGTGAACAGACCTGTATTGGATTCTGCCCCTATGCACGTATTCAAGGTGCAATGTACGATACACAAACCATGGTTCCAACTTACGATCAAGATCGAGGTGAACCGCGTGGGCGAATGAAGCGTGTAAAACCAGGTGAGGAAGCACCAAACCTTGGTGACTGTATAGACTGCAATTTATGTGTTGCAGTATGTCCAACCGGAGTGGATATTCGTCGAGGGCAGCAATTCGGTTGTATCACCTGTGGTTTATGTATTGATGCCTGTGATTCGGTAATGGATAAACTGAAAAA
>DBOI01000030.1 GCA_002299245.1 Hydrogenovibrio sp. UBA650 | reverse complement strand
ATCATGCCTTGGTTAACTATAATAATGGCGATCTCGATGATTCTATCTTTAGTCGCTTTGCCGCCTGTGGTTTCGCAGTCGATAATCGCCATTTTCTCGGGAAAGTCCTTAAGCAAAACAGTTTCTGGTTGTTTAGTCACTTGTTTCATGAGCGGGTTCTTTTTTTATTAAGTGCCTGCTGTTACGGCATCTGTTAGAGCAATATTTAACGTTTTGCCAATCTTTTCGCCATTTTTTGCGCCAAGTAAAAGGGCGTTGGCAAACCGGACAGATTTTGCTTTCAAGCTGTTGGTTTTTTCTCGAAGAAGCCATCTATCTGTTCTCTAAAATAAAGTTAATTGTTTATCCATGAACTCAGCTTTTTGCTTTGAGTTGCGGTTTTGTTTTTTGTTTTTGACGGTCTTTATGTCACCGTCTCTTGTACCTCGACTGCCATGCTTTATGTAAACCTGTTTACTTATCTGTTTGTTGTCCTCTAGGTTCTTGATGCCATAGATTTTTTCTTTGGCTTGATTGGTGGCAATTTCAAGATCGATAATCGGATCTGGGTAATTAGATTTGACTTGATTAATCAAGTCGATTTCCCACGGGGTATGAATCTGTTCATTGTCTAGGTGCTTCAATTCTGGACACCACTTTCTGATAAATGCTCCTGTCGGATCGTGCTGCTTTGATTGTTTGACCGGGTTGTATATGCGGATGCTATTAATTCCGGTGGTACCTGATTGCATCTGTATTTGAGAATAGTGAATGCCGGGCTCATAATCGGTAAAAAGCTGCGCGAGGTGAATTGCGGTTTTTTGCCAGGGAATCCAAAGTTGGTAAGAGGCAAAGCTGACTAGCAGAGCTCTCATTCTGAACGGCAGCCAACCAGTTTTAATTAAGCAACGCATGCAGGCATCAATCATTGGAAAACCGGTTTTTCCATTTGCCCAAGCCTTGAAGTAACGTTCGGATTGAGTATTCCACTCTCTAATACCTTGGTAAGCAAGATGCATTGCATGAAATTCTATATCGGGTTCAGATTCCAGCTTCTGGATAAAATGACTCTGCCAGAAGAGTCTCTGTTGAAACACCTTTAGAGGTTTTGTTTGATTTAAAGTAGGATTGTGTTTTATAGCTTGGTCAACAGCATTTACTACTTCCTTTACAGAAAGAGAACCGTAGGCTATGTGTGCGCTAAGACGCGAGCTGTAGATGTCTCCTCCGAGTGGCTTTGAGATAAATTGCATATATTTCTTATGACGACCATTCACAAAGCTTTCGAGTAGCATCAGGCCTTGTTTTCGGCCTCCTTTCTGTATTTTGATATCTTTATCAAACACTGTTCTACTTATGTAGGTGTTTTGTTCTATGCACTTATCTGTCCAGTCGGTTATCAAATAGCTAAGCTCAGATGTTTCAAGTTTTGCTGTTTGCTGGTGTTTATATGAATTGACAGGCCCGGTGACGGTTGCATCAAAAAAGAACTGCTTGCTGAACTGGAAATAATTATCACGGTTAATTCCACCTCTCGATACAGCTTGCTGTGGATATTCATGCCAAAGTATCCGGTTCTGTTTACTCCACTGGTTTATCTTTTTGTCCCTGTCATAGGTGACTTTATTGCCGGTTTCCTGATGGCTCCAAATATGACAAATCGTGAACTTTTGACTTAGCTCTGAGAACACATCTTCTGCTGAACCACGAAATAAATGAAGCGCTAGGCTGTCTTTAGCAAGACAACAGTAAAGCTCATCGAGACAGTCAGCAATAAATCGCCAGTGTCTCCATGAGGCATCATCTGCCAGCCAGATTTCAGGTTCAATAATGTAGATTGGGAATAAGATCGCGTTATTGTTGCTTGCAGAAAGTTTGGCATTGTCGAGCGGCAGGTGACCTTCGGATCTTAAGTCTCGCTTAAACCAAATTATTTCTATCGAAGTCTTGTTATTATCAGCCAAACCAATACCTGTACAATTATTTTATAAATATTATACAAAAAGTTTGACAGAGGTTGTTGTTTAAGTATAATCAAAGCCGTAACCTGATATCTCGGGTTCAAGAGTATCCTTATGCTTGCGTAGCGACATATGATTTTACAAACCATTTGTTGGTCCTTCGGCCTACAACTGAAGACCACGCAAGTTTTTTTTGAGGGTGGTATGAATCGATTAACAAGATTACTTAAATCAAACATTATTTTTCCGTTCAGCCTTACAGGTTTGATTTTTGTGACTTTGGCATCAGAGGCAGGTTACAACTCTCCTAATTCAAAGTTGTTGTTCGGTGAACAGCAACTCAATGTGCATCTATTAGTCCCAGTTCAAGGTGCTAAATCCACCCTAATAGTACTCGGAGGAGGGCCTTCTTTTTCCAGTTGGAATTTAGAACCTATTCAACAAAGATTTGCGCAACAAGGTTATCGTGTGGGGTTAATGGATATGGCTGGAATAGGTGAAAACAGCCACTTACCAACCGATTCTCTTTTAGAGATATGGATTCAGCAGATAAAGCTTGTAAAAGACAATATACAGCCAAAAACTCCAATTACTTTAGTGGGCCACTCATGGGGCGGCTTAATGGCACTGTTGTATTTGAGAGAATATCCTGATGATGTTTCAAAGGTCATTTTGCTCAACCCTGTTGACCCTGATAAGAAAGCGATGCAAAACCTAACTGCTGAAATAGATTTAAGGAATCGTCAGGAAGCCCCTGTTAGTTGGGATGATGAATCTCTATGGGAACAGAAAACAGATATTTCAGATGATGAGGTTGAGAGAATCACTTTGCGGCAAATCCAGCAAGTGCTTCCCACCTATTTTCTCGATTATGAGCAAGGTAAGCGCTACGCAGAGCAGTTTTCTACAAATGATTTTGATATAGACCTAAATGTTCAAGCTTGGAAGGAATATGATGCTAATCCGATTAAATACCAAGAGGTTGAAGGCAAGGCAGAGTTCTATTTTTTAGAGTGCGAACAAGATTACTTGATGCCATATAACAAGCTTGCTTTTGAGCAAGGTTTGCAGTTTAACAGAATTGAAGTGATAGATGGATGTGGTCACTTTCCGTGGGTCGAACAAGAAGCTGTTTTTTATAAATTGATGGAGGATTTTTTAAATGAATAGATTCAATCCATGTAAACTATTAAACTCTAAGTGGACCGACATTCACCCAAAAGCAAAAGAGAAACATTTTATTGTTGTCAAAGTCTTTTGGAACAGCGAAATGACCAAGTTAATCAGGTGTCACCTGGAGTCAGTCATTACCAAAAGAACCTATCCGTTGACACCTGAAATGCTTAAAGATGAGCACAAATGGATTCAAGGTTGGAAATGAAGCCTTGATTAAAAATCAAACCATCTGAAACGCTTAATTAATTTAGAGTATAAATCCGATGAAAGACAAAGCTTTCTCTGACAAGCAACAACATAAAATTGACCATCTGAGGCGTTCTTATGAACTAGGCTCGTTAGATGAAGAGCAAGTATCATCAAGTCCCTTCAAGCAGTTTGAAGATTGGTTTAAGCAAGCCCAAGAGCTCAATCTCTCGGAGCCAAATGCCATGGTTATAGCAACCGTTGATGAATCTGGTCACCCAAACACCAGAACAGTGTTGTTGAAAAAATATGATGAAACCGGTTTTGTTTTTTTTACCAATTATGGAAGTCAAAAAGCCAAAGAGATTGAAGCTAACCCCAATGTAAGCCTTCAGTTTTTATGGCTGGATATTGAAAGGCAGGTAAAGATTCAGGGCAGGGTAGAGAAGATCGCCAAAAAGGAGTCTATGGATTACTTTTTTTCCCGACCCAAAGGCAGTCAGCTTGGAGCCTGGGTGAGTGAGCAGAGCAAGGTTGTGTCATCCCGGTCTGTTTTAATGAATCAATTTGCCAAATTAAAACAGCAGTTCAAAGATGGCAGTATTGAGTTTCCTGATTTTTGGGGTGGGTACCGTGTTGTACCGCATTACTTCGAGTTTTGGCAGGGCGGTAAAGATCGAATTCATGACAGAATCGTTTACCAAGAGGAAGATAGCAAATGGTTAATTAAACGTTTGGCGCCTTAAAGTT
>DBOI01000017.1:793-4777 GCA_002299245.1 Hydrogenovibrio sp. UBA650 | reverse complement strand
CCAAACGCCACCTGCGGAAATTCAATGGTGTCCCAGCAGCACATTTTGGGCTATTCTTGAAGGAGTGTGGGTGGAGATTTAACAACAGTGACCCATCATCTCAGTTATTGCAGCTAAGACAATGGGTTAGAAAGCATCTGAACTAGTTATCTAGGACAGCCCCTATTTTTAAAGATCGAAGCATCTTTTATATGTTGAAAGTGATCTCGTGAACATTTGACGCCGGAGGAACTGCAACCGTACTCAAATCTTCTACTGGTGGAGCAAAGTCAGTCAGATTTATGCCTTTAACTGCTTCTTTGTACTCTTCCATGGTTGGGGTTCTTCCCAAAATTGCAGAAAGTACAACCACTGGTGTAGAACCAAGTAGAGATTCCCCTTTCTTACGGTCAGAGTCTTCTACCACACGGCCTTGGAATAGACGTGTTGAGGTTGCCAGAACTGTATCACCCTTCTCAGCTTTCTCCTGGTTACCCATACAGAGGTTACAACCAGGGCGCTCAAGGTACATAATATTTTCATACTCAGTTCGTGCCGCATCTTTAGGATCAGCATCGTCAAACTCAAAGCCAGAATACTTCTGAAGTAATTCCCAGTCACCCTCTTCTTTGAGTTCATCAACAATATTGTAAGTTGGTGCTGCAACTACCAGCGGTGCTTTAAATTCAATCGTGCCGTGCTTAGCTTCAAGGTTTCTGAACATCTGTGCGATAATCTGTAGGTCACCTTTGTGAACCATACAAGAACCCACAAAACCAAGATCAACCTGCTTAGTACCACCGTAATAGGACAGGCCACGAATGACGTCGTGCGTATAACGCTTAGAAACGTCTTCATTGTTTACATCTGGGTCAGCAATCATTGGCTCATCAATCTCGTCCAAGTTCACTTCCAACTCAGCATAGTACTTGGCGTTATCGTCCGGTCTTAGCGCGGGTCTTTCACCAGATTTGATCTCAGCAATACGCTTATCCGCTCTTTCAATCAATCCATGAAGTACACCGGCGTGGTTTTCCATACCTTTGTCGATCATGATCTGGATACGGCTCTTAGCAATCTCTAGAGATTCGATTAGCTTATCGTCCTGCGAGATATTGATAGAGGCCTTAGCTTTCATCTCTGCTGTCCAGTCAGTAAATGTAAAGGCCTGGTCAGCTAATAGAGTTCCGATGTGAACTTCGATAATACGTCCTTGGAAAACGTTATCACCAAACTTTTTCAACATCTGTGCCTGAGTTGCATGAACGACATCACGGAAGTCCATGTAGTCTTTCATTTCACCTTTAAAGGTGACTTTTACCGACTCAGGAATTGGCATGGTCGCTTCACCAGTGGCCAGTGCCAAGGCAACCGTACCGGAATCAGCACCAAAAGCCACACCCTTAGACATACGAGTATGCGAGTCACCACCAATCGTGATTGCCCACTCATCAACAGTCAGGTCATTCAATACCTTGTGAATAACGTCTGTCATCGCGTGGTAAGAATCTTTAGGGTCACGAGCAGTAATCAAACCGAACTTATTCATAAAATTCATCAGCTTAGGAATGTTAGCTTGAGCTTTTTTATCCCAAACCGAAGCGGTGTGACAACCAGACTGGTAAGCACCATCTACACTTGGCGAGATAACTGTTGCTGCCATGGCTTCAAGTTCCTGAGCCGTCATCAGGCCTGTCGTATCCTGAGAACCAACAATGTTCACTTTTACACGTACGTCAGAACCAGCGTGAAGTGGTTCATCAGAAGCAACACCAACCGCGTTGTTATTGAAAATCTTCTCAACCGCAGTCAAACCTTGACCTGAATGCGAAATCTCTTTAGCTGGCGCAAATACCAATGGTGCTTCAACACCGAGTGTCTCAGCTGCAAATGTCTGTAGCTTCTTACCAAAAACAACCGCGTAAGAACCACCCGCACGCATAAACTCAACTTTTTGTGGAGTAAATGAAGCCGAGATATCCGCAAGTTCAGTATCGCCGTTATAAAGTTTTTTCTCTTTAGTATTAATCGTTAGAACCGTACCTGTATCAACCGCATAGGCCTGTTCAAGAATTGGGTCACCCTTGTCATCTAATACTGGTTTGCCATCTGCATCGGTTTTCTTAACCCAGTTTTTAAGGTCGATACCAATACCACCGGTTACGTCAACCGTCGTTAGGAAGATAGGTGAAATACCGTTAGTACCCGCAACAATCGGCGCTTTGTTTACAAATGGAACATAAGGGCTGATTGGCTCACCTGTCCACAGTGCCACGTTGTTAACACCAGACATACGCGAAGAACCAACACCCATGGTGCCCTTCTCAGCAATTAGCATCACTTTGGCTTCTGGGAATTCGTTTTGCAGTGCTTTGATTTGGTTCTGTGCTTCAGGCGAGATCATGCACTGGCCGTGCAATTCACGGTCAGAACGTGAGTGCGCTTGGTTACCAGGTGAAAGCAAGTCGGTAGAGATATCACCTTCTGCGGCAATATAAGTCACGACTTTAACTTCTTCAGCAAGATCAGGCAGCTTGGTAAAGAAATCAGCGCGAGCATAACTTTCTAGAATATCTGTAGCAATCGGATTACCGGCTTTATAAGCTGCTTCTAAGCGCTCGGTATCAGCTTCATATAAGAATACTTGGGTTTTAAGAACTTCAGCAGCAGGTTTCGCGACTTCGGCGTTGTCAGAAAGAGCCAAATCTAGAAGTACTTCAATAGATGGACCACCCTTCATATGAGATAGCAATTCAAAAGCGAAAGTTGGGGTAATTTCCTCAACAACTTCTTCGCCCAAAATAATCTCTTTTAAGAATTGAGCCTTAACGCCCGCAGCAGGAGTCGTACCCGGCAGAGTGTTATAGATAAAAAAGTTCAGAGAATCATCGCGATACTCATGACCTTTATCTTTGATTTGAGCAATTAGTTCTGCGACTAATTCTGCACTATCTATCGGCTTTGGGTGCAAATTGAGTTCGTTTTTACGAACTTCAATTTCTTCCATATATTCTAAATACAAGCTCATTCGAACCCCTTTGGTAAATTTTTGCGGGAAGTATAAAGGAATAAGGCATTTAGCACAAAAAAATTGTTGCCAATGATTCTTATTAACGCCTGATATTTCAGGGTTTTTTAGACTCTGGCATCGAATAAGAAAACTTCAATTTCAGAGTGATAGAAAACCTTCATTGACCTTCCTCTGTTTTTATATGTTTTTGCTTTCTTGACCTACTATAAAGATACCATCTAAGCCATTGAAATTAAATGAGTAAAAATAACTTAAATTACTTTGCTATAGTTAAAAAGAGACCACAACTTGCTAACAAACAGCATATGACATGGGAAATAACTTAATGCCATTTCTAGAATTGATAATTCCGATAGGCCTGGTTTTTATAGGAATATTGATCGGCCTGTTGACAATAAAGCTGGTACCGGAACGCTGGTTAAATACAGGATTATTTGAACCTGTTTCGATTGTTGGCAAAACTTACTTCTTATTTTTTCCCATTATGTTTTTTACAGGCCTTGCAATTCTAGACGACACCGATCTATCAAGTGTTCAACATAAATTACGGGCCTTTCAATTTCTTTTTATTGCATTCAACTTTCTGGTGATAGAAAGAATGATCTACCTTTTATGGATTAGAAACACTAACAAAACCTATCCCTTTAAATGGGTTCTTATCAGTTATCTAGCGATATTATTAACAGGCTTACTATTGGTTAACCTGTAGGTTTTTGATGCTGAAGTAGTTTAGAAAACTATTAATGGGAACCCTTCTCATCGAATAGTGAAAACCATTATGTTTTCATGTAGTATCTAGTGCGTACTTCAAACTAGGCAAATACCTATGCGCGCAAGATTCAACATTTTTGGAAGATCGATAAAAAATAGATTGAAGCTGACACTATTTATTTTAGCGCTTGCTACACTTACAGGTTGTAACCGAGATGGCCCTCTACTGGATACAAATCTTGAAGAAATAGCTAAAGATTTAG
>DBOI01000017.1:0-455 GCA_002299245.1 Hydrogenovibrio sp. UBA650 | reverse complement strand
TAGATCAGGTAATACCTTCATTAATGGAAGAGAATAATGTAAGGGGGTTGTCTGTTATTGTTGTTCGTAATGGAAAAACATCAATCTCAAAATTCTATGGTTATGCCGACACTGAAGCTAATAAAAAAGTTGATCAATACACGGTCTTTCGGGCTGCATCGTTGGGAAAACCTATTTTTGCCTATATTGTGGTTTCACTTGCTCAAAAAGGCATCATTGATTTAGACACTCCCTTGTATAGGTATCTAAATGAAAGTGTTGTAAAAGACGATGTTCGATCCCAAAAAATTACTGCAAGAATGGTTTTAAATCACACCTCTGGCCTACCAAATCTTGATGGAAGTAAGTCTAAGCCCAAATTTTTGCACAATCCAGGTAAAGAATTTAAATACTCTGGTCATGCATACTTGTACCTGCAAAAAGTGGTTGAAAGCATAACAGGCAAAGATTTGGAT
>DBOI01000141.1 GCA_002299245.1 Hydrogenovibrio sp. UBA650 | reverse complement strand
TTCGTTTCATCCAGGCAATTTCCCGGCGGTTAAAATGCAGTTCTTGGTTCTCGGATTGATAGATCGCTTTTGAAAGGTCCAATTTTTTTTCGAGCAGCTGGTGTTCTAAGAAGAGTTTTTCTATGAATTCAAGGCGGCCTTCGCTGAGTGTTCCGATTGGAATTGAGTTAGCACTGATTGTTTCCTCAATCACTTTGGCCTCATAGAGAAGGTGATCGAGAGTTTTATTTGTATTGAGTTCATTGATTATGTAGTTGGCGATTTCGGTCTTATTCTTTAATGCATACTGCCAGCCCTTAATTGAAGCTCGTTTAAAGCGTTTGACTCGATCCGGATGATTTTTAACTTCATTGGCATGGGTAAAAATCAGGTCTCCATATAGATCGATACCATAGTTCATTGGGTGAATGATATTTATTGGAATTTGCTTTTGATAGAAATAGTAAGGTTCATTCGATAGATAAGCAGGGTAGATTTTAGTACTGCCATTTTCAAGTGTTTCTGGGCCTGCCTTGACCTCAAAGCGGCTCAGATCAAATTTAATATTATTTTGATGAAGTGCGGCAAGCAAGGGGAAGCCATCAGTGTCTTTCTTATAAAAAGAAATGGTTCGCCCTTCAAAATCAAAAAGGCTATTCACTCCGCTGGACTTTAAAGAAATAAAAACCTGTGGTGAGTGCTGAAAAATAGGCGCGACAATCTTAACAGGAGCGCCCTTTGCCTGGTAGAGCATTAACATTGAATCAGAAATACCATACTCTGACTTGCCATTGATAACCTGCTCAATATTGTTTTCGTATAAGTCCCTTGGTTTTATGGTGACATCCAAACCTTCGGCTTCATAAAAACCTTTTAGTTTTGCCGCGTAATAACCCGCAAATTGAAATTGGTGAGTCCATTTTAGTTGTAATGAAACCGATTCAAGTTCAGGTGGTTTTTGATGCTGGTTTTGGTTTGCAATAACTGAGGATGAGAACAGGGTTATAAATAGAGGCAATAACACTACAAACAAGGAAAGGTGGATTGAGTTTGAGTGTCTTGAATTCATCCATTTGATTATAGTGGTAAATGAATTCGTGAGAAGTCAGAAAGTTACTTAGTTAATGGGATTTAATTGTAGTTTAATTAAGTATTGCTTTTTGAGGTCTAGCTTGCATTAAATATCACCCCATAGGGTTTGTAATATTGCAATCACCGCCGGGCCAGCAGTCTCTGTGCGCAGAATTCTAGGGCCGAGTTTAACAGAGTTAAAGCCTTTGGCTACTGCCTGCTCTACTTCGCTATTTGACAGGCCTCCTTCTGGGCCAATAAGGATATAGATTTGCTCTTGATTGTCAGGTTTTGGGAGTTCGGCAATGGTTTGGTTGGCGTAGGGATCCAGTACCAGCCCAAATGGCTTTTCGGTTTGGTTTTCAAGCCAAGCTGTTAGGCTTTGTAGGGGCATAATCTCTGGTACTAGGGTTCGACCACTTTGTTCACAGGCATTAATCACAATACTCTGCCACTGCTGACGGCGCTTCTCCAGCTTATCACCTTTTAGTTTTACTTCGCAGCGTTCGGTAAATAGAGGTTGGATAGCTGAAACCCCTAGTTCAACCGCTTTTTGAATTGAGTGGTCCATGCGATCACCGCGCGAAATACCTTGAAGCAGGATGGTCTGCAGAGGAGATTCTGTTGAGCTTTCAGAAATTGTCTTTAATTCAATTTCAGCTTCGCGCCTACTAATGACTTTGAGCAAGCCTCGAGCGACCTGACCTCGGCCATTAAAAATTTCAAGTTCGGTACCATTTTTTAGGCGTAGCACGGTGATAATATAATGCGCCTGCTGTTTGCTCAGCACTAGAGATTGATTCTCCTGATACTCTGCGGGCAAATAGAGGCGCGAAATTCTCATAAAACTATAGGCCTAAGTTAGAACTGTAATCACGGTAAGTCAGTGACTTGGCAATTTCTAGAGTCGGTTCAATATTGTTCATGCTGTAGAAATGTACGCCAGGCGCACCTTCATCTAATAAACGTTGAGTTAATTCCTGAACCACCTCTTTTCCAAAGGCTCTCAAGCTGTCGATATCATCCTCAAAGCTTTCCAAACGACACTTTAACCAACGCGGAACTTCTGCTCCACAGCCTTCAGAAAAACGGATTAGATTTTCGTAATTGGTGATTGGCATAATCCCCGGAATAATCGGCAGATCAATGCCATTCTTTTCACAGTTATCGATAAAGTAGCGGTAGCTGTCAAAGTTAAAAAAGTATTGGGTAATCGCCGAGTCAGCACCTTGATCTACCTTGTGTTTAAACCACTTGATACCAATATCACAGTTGCGAGCTTGTGGATGAGTTTCCGGATAGGCGGCAACTTCAAGGTGGAATTCATCGCCACGGGTGTCCTTGATAAACTTCACCAGATCAGATGCGTATTTGAACTCTCCTGGGTCCATCATCCCTGAAGGTAAGTCGCCACGCAAAGCAACAATACGATTGATGCCCATTTCAGCGTAGGTATCCAGTAATTCTGTGACACTCTCTTCACTAGCGCCAATACAGGTTAAGTGCGGGGCAGCCTGTTGTTCAGTGTGCTCTTGAATATAACGCACTGTTTCCAGGGTTTTTTCCTGGGTTGTTCCGCCAGCGCCATAGGTTACAGACATATATTCAGGCGATAGAGTACCGAGTCCAGCGATTACGCCCTTAAGCTTTTCCATGCCTTTTTCAGTTCTAGGCGGGAAGAATTCTAGGCTAAATTTTTGAGGGTGTTGTTTTTGTGATTCCATGATATTTCTCTAAATTTTACAGGCCTGCATCGCTGCGCAGAATATCTGCCTTATCGGTGTTTTCCCAGGTGAATTCAGGTAATTCACGGCCAAAGTGGCCATAGGATGCGGTTTTTTGATAGATTGGACGATATAAATCTAACATCGCAATTAAGCCTTTTGGACGTAGATCAAAGTGCTCTCTAACCAGTTTTTCGATTAGGCCAACCTCGATTTTTTCGGTGCCAAAGGTTTCAATGCTGATCGAGGTAGGTTCAGCAACCCCAATTGCATAAGAGACCTGGATTTCACACTTGTCTGCCAGGCCTGCCGCTACCACATTTTTAGCAACATAGCGCCCGGCGTAAGCAGCGGATCGATCAACTTTAGATGGATCTTTTCCAGAGAAAGCGCCGCCACCATGACGCGCCATACCACCGTAGGTATCAACAATAATCTTGCGCCCGGTCAGGCCGGCATCTCCAACTGGACCACCAATTACGAATCTGCCGGTTGGGTTAATATGGAATTGAGTGTCATTATGCAACCACTCGGCAGGTAGAACCGGTTTGATAATTTCATCCATTACCGCTTCTCGCAGAGTATCAGTTGCAATTTCAGGGTTATGCTGAGTTGATAAAACCACAGCATCAATAGCTACGGGTTTTCCATCTTCATAACGCAATGATATCTGACTCTTAGCATCGGGGCGCAGCCAGTCCAATTGCCCAGATTTACGCACATAAGCCTGACGTTCCATCAGGCGATGAGCATAATAGATTGGTGCAGGCATCAATACATCGGTTTCATTTGAGGCATAACCAAACATTAAACCCTGATCGCCAGCTCCTTGTTCGTGTTCATCAGTGTCATCAACCCCCATGGCAATCTCTGGTGATTGTTTGCCAATTGAAGACAATACTGCGCAGGTGTCTCCATCAAAACCAAGATCACCGTGGTTGTAGCCGATTTCATTAACTACTTTGCGAACTAACTCTTCTTGATCAACCCAAGCTTCTGTTGTGATTTCGCCGCCGAGTACCACCATGCCGGTTTTAACAAAGGTCTCGCAAGCAACTCGTGCCCTGGGGTCTTGTTGCAAAATAGCATCAAGCATGGCATCAGAAATTTGATCGGCAATTTTATCCGGGTGGCCTTCTGAAACCGATTCAGAAGTAAATACGGTGGTTTTTGTCATTTAATTGTCCTCAGTAAGATAATTGTTACGAGGTACGGGGTAAATGCAGGGGACTTAATGGAAAACTTAGACTTGTCCTCGCTTTAGCCGTACTTTTTTAGAAGCAATGCTTCCAAGCGCCCGCAAGCTGATTGTCAAATCGGCGCTTAATTCGGATTATCCTAAATTTATTTATCTGTTTCAAGTTCAGTTTTATTTACTGCTTGAGCATTCGTATAAGGAATCCCTTAAATTGTCATCTGTTTGTCATCTTGTTCACCTACTCTGAGAGGATGAGGGTCAAGAATATCTGGCTTGTTGCTCAGGTACCCGAATTCAAGGATGTTTTGGTGCTTTCTGATGTTGTTTTTAGAACCTGATGATACAACTACAAAGTTGAGCTATTTCAATCTGTTTGATGCCAGTCAAAAACTCCTGCTAAAGCAGAGTGGCTTAGGTGCCGAGTTACTGAGCATTGTAGAAGATAATAAATTGCAAACGGTGTTTCAATCCATCGTTGATCTCAAAGCAAAGAGGGTTTGTGCATTTGAAGGCCTAATAAGGGGGCCGTTCAATTCAGTTCTACATCATCCTCTCCATCTATTTAAAGTTGCTGAAGAACAAGGCGTACTCTATGAGATGGATACATATGCTCGAATCGCCTCAATTGAGTCATTTGCCAGACAGGCAAAAGATCGAGATCATATTCACCTTTTCCTAAACACTTCAATAAATGCAGTAATGAACTCCAGTCACCAGAAGGGGCTCACCTTGGAGACTTTGGATCTTTTTGGCTTGCCACCAGAAAGGGTGGTGATTGAAATTACTGAGCTGCAGCCAGTCGATAATTTTGAGGCTTTTATAAGTGCCATAAATTACTACCGTGCGGCTGGTTTCAAAGTTGCTATTGATGATTTGGGTAGCGGTTACAACGGCCTGCGTATCTGGTCGGAAGTCCGTCCTGACTTTGTTAAGGTTGACCGCCATTTTGTTTCCGATATTCACCTGCACGAAGATAAAAAAGCCTTCATGGAAACCATCTTAACTCTGGCAAATAGCACTGGAACACGAGTTGTTGCTGAAGGGGTGGAAACTCATCAAGAACTTGAGGTTTTACAAAGTTTGGGTGTTGAGTTGGTTCAAGGGTTTTTATTCAAGAAACCGGAAGCGGTTATTTCTGAAGAGTTGTTGTACGAATGGCCACACGACATATTGCAGCATAAGGCCGATAAAAGGGAGGCCAATGTCTCTGGAATCGCTTTCCAGCATCCAACCGTGGCGCCTGATCTACTGGTTGATGAGGTTTCAGAACAGTTCTTAAAGTATCCAGAAATTGACTTCTTCCCAGTAGTAAAGGGTTCCAAGATATGTGGCATGATTTGGCGTCGCGATCTGATGGATTTGCTGGCACGTAAATTTGGTCAAGAGCTACACTCTCGCAAGAAAATCAAAAAAATCATGGATAGCGCGCCAATTATTGTTGATGCGAATACCTCTCTGGTCGATTTGAGTCGCTTGATTACCGATAGTAATGAGTTTGATTATCGGGATGCTTTTATAATTCAGAGTGATGATCAATACATTGGCTGTGGCGACTTTAAGCATCTGCTTAGAAAAATGACCGATTTAAAGGTGGAGATGGCTCAGCATTCAAACCCTCTTTCAGGGCTTCCCGGCAATTTACCGATCCAGAAAAAACTCAATAAGCTTCTAAAGCACAAGCAGCCATTTATGGTGATGTATATTGATGTTGATAACTTCAAGGCGTACAACGATAACTACAGTTTTGATGAAGGTGACCAGATTATCTCCTTAATTGCGGCAATTCTAAACGAGACGATTCCTGAAGAACATCTAGTTCATGACGACTGTTTTATTGGTCATATCGGTGGCGATGATTTTGTGATTATGAGTACCCATTGCGATAAATATGAACAGTGGGCGAACCGTATTCTCGACAACTTTAAAATCCAGGTGTTGCCTCTGTACAGTTCTGAAGATGTGGCCAGAGGAGGCATTGATTCGGTTGATCGAAATGGCGACCACAAGTTTTTTCCTCTAATGACCTTATCAATTGGCGTGCTTTTGGTTGAACCCGGTCTGTTTGAGCATCGTCAACAGCTTTCATCTTTTGCCACTAAAGCCAAAAAAGGCGCCAAATCAGCAGGTGGAAATACCTATTATGTGGTTGATTCAAAGACTCTTAATTAATGTGTTGGTTTAGAAAATATTTGCTGTAAAAGCATTAACAACTTGAAAAATAATAAAAAAATTATAAAATACGCGGTTTTCCTGAATTTAAGGATGTAGCCATGAGCAACAATCAACAACCACTTGTCGGCGTGATTATGGGTTCCAAGTCAGACTGGCCAACCATGAAAAACGCGGTAGAGATGTTGGAAGAGTTTAACGTACCTCATGAGGTGCAAGTAGTTTCAGCGCACCGCACTCCTGATTTAATGTTTGAATATGCTGCAAAAGCTGAAGAGCGAGGCCTGCAAGTGATTATTGCGGGTGCTGGTGGAGCGGCCCATTTACCTGGAATGGTGGCAGCAAAAACTACGGTACCAGTATTGGGTGTGCCGGTTAAATCGCGCGCTTTAAGTGGAAAAGACTCTCTGCTTTCTATTGTACAAATGCCCGGTGGAATTCCTGTGGGAACACTTGCAATTGGTGATGCTGGCGCGAAAAATGCGGGTATTATGGCTGCGCAAATTGTTGGTAATAATAACGCCGAAACTAGACAGACGGTCAAGGCTTGGAGACAAGAGCAGACCGATTTCGTTTTAGAGAACCCTGATCCTCGAGCTGAATAAACGATATTATTTTTTTGCTAAAGCCGTAATGGAGGCATTTTGATAGAATGCGCCATTACGGTTTTTTATTTTGGAGAGAACAATGACCCCAATTACCAAGTGCATAGGCGTGTTAGGCGCAGGTCAGTTAGGCAGAATGTTGGCTATTGCAGGCTACCCATTGGGCCAGAAGTTTGGTTTTTATGGTAACAGTGACGATGAACCATCGGCACTTTTGGGGCAAATGTATAAGCAGTCCGACGATGCTGATTCGCTTACTCAGTTGGTTGAGTTTGCTGATGTGATTACCTACGAGAGTGAGAATACATCTATTGAACAGGTCAGGGAAATTGCAAAAACCACTCCTGTTTATCCCGCTGAAAAATCACTATATACCTCACAGCACCGAGGTCGTGAAAAAGATCTATTAGCGCAGTTAGGTATTCCGACGCCATCCTATCAGGTGGTTGACTCTCTTGAGAGTTTAAAAGCCGCTGTTGAGATCATTAGTGTGCCATCAATATTAAAAACTACAACAGAAGGTTATGACGGTAAAGGCCAATTTCTTATAAGAGATGAATCAGAAGTTGAGCAGACCTGGAAGGAGGTTGGTGGGCGTGAACTGATCTTAGAAGGGTTTGTTGATTTCAAGCGTGAGCTATCAATAGTAGCTGTGCGCAATACCAATAATGAGCATGTCTATTATCCTCTGGTTCAGAATGTACATCATAAAGGTATTCTGCGCTATACCATTGCTCCGGCTAGAGAGATTTCTGAAGAGACTCAAAAGCAGGCCGAACTGTTTATGGAAAGGTTGCTTGATGAGTTGGATCATGTTGGCGTCTTAACACTGGAACTGTTTGAAACTGAGTCTGGTCTGGTTGCTAATGAAATGGCTCCACGGGTACATAATTCAGGCCACTGGACAATTGAAGGTGCTAAAACCAGCCAGTTTGAGAATCATGTTCGAGCCATATCCGGATTGCCTCTCGGCGATACCTCTCCACGCCAGCCACTGGCAGCGATGATCAATATTATTGGTGAAACCGGGCCGATTGAAAAGGCACTGCAGATGCCCGATGCATTTTTGCATCTTTACGATAAGGCTGAAAGAGAAGGCCGCAAGTTAGGCCATATTAACCTGATTGCTGAAACTGAAGATGAGTTGTACGAAAAGATCAAACAACTAAATGAGTTTCTTCCAAAAATCTAAAGTTGTTTCCTAGTTGGCGTTTGTACCACTATAAGATAGAAGCTGGCCAATGGTCTGTGCTACCTCTGATGGCATAAGACCTGATTCGCCACTCTGCTGAGCAATAATATCTCCTGCATGGGCGTGTACAGAAACGCCCAAATTAGCCGCATCCCAAATTGACAGGCCTTGAGCTAAAAAACTAGCGATCGTGCCGGTTAAAACGTCGCCCATTCCACCTACTGCCATACCTGCATTTCCAGCTAAACAGATCTCCAATTTTTCGCCATCATAAATCAGGGTTCCATTGCCTTTTAAGACAATAATGCCGCCAAACTTTTGCTGTAGATTCTTCACCGCTGAGACCCGATCATTTTGAATGGTTTGATTGTCTGTGTTGAGTAACTCGGCGGCTTCGCCAGGATGTGGGGTTAATACCCAGTTTGGGGTTAGTGATGAAATGTCCTGGTTTTTTAGCAACCTTAAAGCATCCGCATCAATAACTTTGGGTTGCTCAGTTTTACAGGCCTGTAAAAAGCGATCTAAAGCCCATTGATCTCTACCCAAACCAGGACCGATAGCGATTGCACTAGCGGTGGCAGATTGTTCATTTTGTTGTAGCTCTGAATAGCACATTAGTTCTGGAATTGCTTGGGTAATTGCCACAGTGTGTTCCTGGCGGCTAATAATTTTTGTCAGCCCTGTGCCTGATTTTAAACTTGCAAGGCCTGCCAGTTGAATCGCGCCCATCATGGTTTGATTACCACCAATTAAGCAAGCAGTACCGGCACTGCCTTTATGGTGTGTCGCTTCACGTTTGGGCAGCTTATTCAGCCAGAATTTGAGGGGGTGATTGCATGCTATGACGGTATGCTCGGCAATGATTTTTGGGTCAATAAACAGGGAGCTGAAGTGTACTTTGCCAGAGCGTTCTTGCCCATGAGAGGTATGCAAGCCGAGTTTTTGGGTAATAAAGGTGCAGGTATGTTGCGCCCGGATGGCTGTGCCTTGAATAGCGCCGGTATCGGCATGGATTCCACTGGGAATATCAATTGCAACAGTGGATTTGTTTGACTGGTTTATCTGCTCAATAACTTCAGCATATATCCCGCTAATTGGTTGATTGAGGCCGGTACCAAAAATGGCATCGACAATTATGTCTGCCTCTTCAATCAACACATCCGAAAATGATTGAGGTTTTATTCCTGCCTGCTGCAGCTCTTGCAAAGCAATTAATGCATCGCCTTTGATTTTGCTTTGCTCTCCCAACAGTGATACCGATACTTTTAGACCGTTGATAGCGGCGTATTGGGCTATGACAAAACCATCTCCACCATTATTGCCAGTACCGCAGACAATATGAATGTGTTCAGCATTGGGGTATTGCTGTTGTAGAGTTTGAAATGCAAACCAACCGGCGCGTTTCATCAATAAAATACCGGGAATACTGTGGTTTTCTATGGCATCGCGGTCAATCGCTTGGGAGGTTTTAGCGCTATAAAGTTTCATGAGGTTTACTCTAACATACAGACTTAAAATATTTAGCCTCAGAAGTTTTTAATTTATAACGATTGAGAAGTCTTTTGATTTTCTTACTTCGCCTTATTGATCTTGATAGGCTTCCCGTTACTAATTTTCTCGTCTCTCCGCTACGCTCCAGCCGAATTCTTCGTTTGCCTGCCCAAAATAGTAACCACAAAAGGGCACCCCGCTGACACAATCTATTTCACTAATATTGTTGGCTAAGATTTCAAAACTCGCTATGCTCGGACAATGAAATCTTTAAACGCCCCCTACGCAAAGTGAAATCAAGATTGCTTACAGAGAGAGAAAAGTGCTAGCCGAATTTTCATTTAACCAGGCGATGCTTCAGCAAATGCCTTGAATCCCCTTAGGAATAAATTGTGCAAAGTTCTTAACGAAGTGAACGGTTAAAAAACGCTGCTGTTAGAGCGGAGTTTACGGAGCGAGTTCAGCGTTTTCAGTGAAAGAGTTTAGAACTTGCCAAGTTTATGGAGTGGGGTGTCTTTTTTTTGCTTACTTTGTTTGGACAAGCAAACAAAGTAAGGGGCGGCGATTTGTTGAGATTCAGGTTTTAGATGGATTCAAAAAGCCGCTCAACTTTATATGAAATCAAATCTTTAGATAAATAGATATATCAACAACGCACCTAGAGCAAATCGATAAATCGCAAACGGTGCCATACCTATTTTATTAATCCATTTTAGAAATAGTGTAATCACAATATAGGCGCTGACAAAAGAGATAACCGTTCCACCAATAATTGCATCCCATTGCACTGGTCCAGTACTCTCCAGCAGGTCCTTGAGTTTTAACAGGCCTGCGCCAAGAATAGTTGGAATTGATAATAGGAATGAGAAGCGAGCTGCTGCTTGCGGAGTGATACCAATCATTAATGCAGCAGTAATAGTGATCCCTGAGCGTGAGGTTCCCGGAATCAGTGCAAGGGCTTGAGCAAAGCCGATAATCATAATGTCTTTAAAACTCAAACTGTATTCATCGCGAACTTTCTCGCCTTTAATGTCTGACCACCAGAGCAAAGCTCCAAAACCGATAGTGGCTGCGGCGATAATTAGAGGGTCTCTGAGAAATTCATCGATATTGTTATTTATAAATAGACCAAAGATGACAGCAGGTATAGTAGCAAATATGACCCACCAGGCTAAACGGCTGTTTGACGTCGGTTGCCGGGTAAAAATAGAAACTGTCCAGTCTCGAGACATCAACCAGATATCTTTTCTAAAATAGAGCACAACGGCAGCCAGTGTTCCCACATGCACGGCGACATCAAACGCCAGGCCTTGATCTTGCCAGCCGAAGAGTTGAGGGGTTAAAACCAAGTGACCAGAGCTCGATATAGGTAAGAACTCGGTCAAACCTTGAATCAGGGCAAGTACGGTTATTTGTATCCAGTCTAAAGTCGGTTCCATAGAGATTTCTTTATAGTTGGTGGCGCAGATCTCTGATGCTAAAGCCAACAAGTGATTCGTCAAAGTTTTTAGTTAGGCCAATAACTTTGAAGTTTTCTCCCATTTCGTCTGGTAGTGTTAGTGTTTTGATCTGCTGTGCCACCTTGAGCTGATCGGTGACTTGGCTGTTTGGATCAGCAGACATTTCTAACAGGCCTGTTGCCATAAGGAAATGTGCTTGAGTGGTAAAACCTGCTACTTTGAAGCCACTGTCGTAAGCATCTTCGGCGACTGCAGTAAAGTCTACATGAGCGGTAATATCTTGTAGGCCAGGGTAAAAAAATGGGTTGCTATGCGCACGTTGTTGATAGTGACAGCGTAGAGTTCCCATAACTCTTGCCGGCTGATAATATTCGTGGCGACTATAGCCGTAGTCAATTAGCAATACAGCACCTTCTGAGATACTGGCACTGATGGTCTTCAACCAGGGTTTTATATTTAGGTTAATCTCTGTTTCGTAGCCTAAATCAGAGACCTCGCCAAGATATTTGATCAAATGGTTAGTAAAGCTGGTTAGAGGTTTTTCAGTAATCGGTTGATAGTCCCAATCAAAGGCCTGTTTGTCGTCATCGAACTTAACGTAACCTTGCATGGCTCCATCAGGTTCGATGCGGATGCGTTCAAATGGCATGGCATCTAATACCTCATTTGCCAAAACCACTGCTGAAATTGGCGTTGAAGGTAGTTCATCAAGCCAGACTACTTTTTCAATGAGTTCAGGCGCAAGATGCTCTTCGATAGTTTGTTTTTGTCTGGCTTTTAAATCCGGGCTGATTTCGACAATATAGTAGCGATGAATCGGCTGTTGCAAATTGTTGAGTTCCAGAAGAATGTCCTTGGCCATGGTACCTTGACCGGCACCGAATTCAATAATGTTGGCTTCTTCCAGCTTTGCCAATACCTGGATAGCCTGTCTTGCAAGACAGCGCGAAAAGATCGGTGAAACTTCAGGAGCAGTAATAAAGTCTCCGCCGAGACCTATTTTGGGTAAGGCACTGGCGTAATAGCCTAATTCCGGCGTGTAGAGTGCCATTTCCATATACTTTGAAAACTTTAAATCGCCGTGACGTTTTATTTGTTTAGTAATGCGTTTGCTTAACAAATTGCTTAAATGTTTCGCCTGGTCTGATGGTTCTGGAAGGTTTTTTGGAGAGTTAGCATGGTTTTTGGCTAGGGCAGATTTCACGTGGAATTCTCAATTTTGTTTTTGTTCATCTGTTTAGATCGAGAATTATTATGCAATAAACTAACCATGGTTGCATTACAAGAGGTGTGATTTTTCAAGATTTGCTTTACCTAGTGGAGTGGAAATTGCTTGAGTTTGAAATGTTTTGTTATTAATCTGGCATCATAAATTTTAATTTAAGAGAAAATTAGAAATGAAAATTGGAATAAAAAAGCTGCGTGAAAATGAGTGGCAGGTCCATATTGGCAATGCATTAGTAAAGATGGATCAATTTTCGGTTGCTCTCTTAAATATTACTTTAGAACACTTACTTGCATTAGAGCATGGTGATGAACACTCTAATTTAGATAGTTATATTGCTTTAGGAAGGCGTCTGAAAATACTAAAGCCTGTTGATTTGCAAAAATTCATTACAAAGGTTGATACTAAAGACCTGTTAAACCTGATGTTAGTTGCTCGAGATGCAGAGCTTAACAAGCATGTCATTCAAAACATGGGGGGGATTCTATCAAAGCAGTTTGAAGCAGATTTGGCAGGTTCTGAACCTCCTGATGAGGAGACAGCTAAGCAGGCAATTCGAAGAGTAGTAGAACAGATGTTTGGTTTAGAGGCCGAAGGTCAAATTGAAATTGTGAGTGAACAAACACAATACATATAGTCAGTAGATTCAACTTAGGATAACGAAAATGGAAATTTCAGCTAGTCGTGATAAATCAGGTGATTATCTTTTAGAAGTTGGGCCAGTTACTTTTACCCTTCAGGAAGATTCTGTTGAGGCTTTGCGATCGATCATTGACCAGCGCCTGAATAAAGGTGATGAGATTGATGCTGAAAATATGAGGCGCAAGCTTACCGCTTATAGAGCTCTGGCAAATAAAATGAGCGCGGTAGATGACCTGATCGTACAGAAATTTGCTCCAAAAGTGACTGCCGAGCAATTGGTTACAATTGTTCGCTTGTCTGAAGGTAGTGAACTTTACAACAAGATTGTGAAAAATATGTCCAAGCAGAATCGTAGACAATTTGAAGATGACTATAAGTCAATGGAAAAAATCAGTGAACACAACGCTTGTATCTATATGGAACAGCTTGTTCCTCTGATTAAAAAGGCTGCACAAGAGCAAAAAGAGTTACAGAAAGAAATGATGGCAAGATAATTTACCGGTATCTAGTAATTTTTATTCCAACTGTATCAGTAGCGGGAACCGCTTGAGGCTTACTTACTCTTAATCTAACCAGTTGCACCGATTTGTGATTTTGTAGAATCTGCTGACAAATGTCTTCACAGAGTTTTTCTAACAGTTCATAACTGCTGTTTTCCACCAATTCAATAACCTCATCCGATACAGTTTTATAGTCAACGGTATCAGCAATGTCGTCAGTTTTGGCGGCTGTCGCGATAGGTAAATCGATTTCTATATCAAATATCAGTGGTTGACGGTTTTCTCGTTCCCAGTCGTAAATACCAATAATTGCCTGGGTTTTCAGACCTTCAATAAAGATCGTATCCATGTGAATGCTCATTGTTCTCCATTTTGGTTTTGCTTGGTTGAAGTCATTTTTACTTGAGTTTACTTTTGTGTAAAGCGTTCTTTTAGTAGAATCAGCGGATTATTTTCTTATTGTGCTAAGGACTTCTATGGAACTTTATGTGTTTCTACTGATCGGCTCTGCTTATCTTCTAGGTTCAATTTCAACGGCAATCATTGTCTGTAAAGTGATGGGCTTGGGTGATCCAAGGGAGGGTGGTTCTGGTAACCCTGGTGCAACTAATGTATTGCGAATTGGTGGTGAAAAAGGCAAGAAAGCTGCTGCAATTACCCTGTTTGGCGATACTTTAAAAGGCTTAGTCCCGGTGTTAATTGCCCATTGGTTGGAATTTTCCACTCTAGCCATTATCTTAGCTGGTTTTGCTGCTTTTATTGGTCACCTCTATCCGGTGTTTTTTCAATTTAAAGGTGGTAAAGGTGTGGCAACCATGTTGGGCGTAATGTTTGGTTTGTCTCTGCCAATTGGCCTGGCGGTGGCAGGAACCTGGCTGTTTGTTGCCAAGGTATTAAAGATATCTTCTTTGTCGGCGTTGATTGCAACGATTCTAGCACCGATCTATATTTGGTTTTTATCAGGCTTACAAGAGTGGGTTTGGGTTACCGCTGTGATGACTTTGATTCTTTTCTGGAGACATAGAACCAATATTCAACGTTTGCTAAGTGGTGAAGAGACTTTGATTAAAGTAAAGTCGGAAGACAAAAAATAAAACGACAAAGATTAGTTTGATAGCGTTGTCGCAGAATAAATTATGTGGTGATGCTATCAAGTTCTTCTAGTGACCATCTCGGTGTTGCCGCAAAGTTGAGGCCTGTTGATTGGCCTGCTAATAATCGCTGTGCTCCAGCATAGGCAATCATGGCACCATTGTCAGTGCAGAACTCTAGTCTGGGGTAAAAAACTTCGCCTCTTCGTTTTGCCATTAGTTGGTCGAGCTTGCTGCGAATCTCTCGGTTGGCGCTGACACCGCCAGAGACCACTAAGCGATTTAAACCTTCTTGTTCAAGTGCACGTTTACATTTAATTGCCAGGGTGTCAGCAACTGCCAGTTCAAACGCTCGACAGATATCCGCTTTGGTCTGCTCGGTAGCATCGTTATCTTGCTTAGCTTTCTGCCAGGTATTTAAGGTATAGGTTTTTAGGCCGCTAAAGCTCATGTCCAGTCCAGGTCGGTCAACCATTGGTCTTGGGAATTTATAACGATCGGCATTACCTTGTAGAGCAAGGTTAGAAACTTTGGGACCACCAGGATAACCAAGATCAAGTAGTTTAGCTGTTTTATCAAAAGCTTCGCCAGCAGCATCGTCCAAGGTATCGCCAAGCAGTTTATACTCACCAATACCGTCAACGCGGATAATCATACTGTGACCACCAGAAACCAGCAGACAGATAAAAGGAAATTCCGGTTGTTGCTCTTCAAGCATTGGTGCCAGCAGATGGCCCTCCATATGGTGAACTCCAATGGCAGGAATGTCCAATGCAAAAGCCATGCTGCGAGCCACCGAAGCGCCTACCAACAGAGCCCCTATTAATCCAGGGCCAGCGGTATAGGCAATGCCATCGAGATCTGTCTGTTTTATATTGGCTTCTGCGAGTGTTTCTAAAACTAGAGGGCTTAGTTTGCGAATGTGGTCACGAGAGGCGAGTTCCGGCACTACGCCGCCGTATTTGGCGTGGAGTTCAATTTGAGTATAGAGTGTATGAGCTAACAGCCCTTTTGATGTGTCATAGATTGCGACCCCAGTTTCGTCGCAAGAGCTCTCTATTCCCAATACTAACATTTGACTCACTTTATTTACTTTGTGGAGTTTGCAGGCCTGTTGCAAAGTTGCTGAATTTTAACAAATAATCCTAAAAAGAATAGGAAAAAGGTTTGCAAATAACGGCTTAGAAATTTATAATTCGCCTTTTCTCATTTCTCCCATTTCTTGCGTGGGCTGAAAATGACCAATGAATTCAAAAAGATAGGTAATAATATGCCAAGTGTAAAAATCAGAGATACTGAACCATTTGACGTAGCACTACGTCGTTTTAAGCGTGCTTGCGAAAAAGCAGGTGTGTTAACTGAAACTCGTAAGCGTGAATTTTATGAGAAGCCAACTTGGGCTCGTAAGCGCATGAAGGCTGCTGCGGTTAAGCGCCTGGCTAAGCGTTTGTCTCGTGAAAACCGTCGTACTACTCGTCTGTACTAATAGTCATAGGCGATAGTTGAGTGTCTGAATTAAAACAAACATTAACGGCTGAAATGAAAGCCTGCATGAAAGCGAAAGATAAAAATCGCTTGGGTGTAGTGCGTGCGATGTTAGCAGCAATCAAACAGGTTGAGATTGATAGTCAAAAGACATTGGAAGACGACGCAGAAGTTCTGGCGATTTTAGATAAAGCCATGAAGCAGCGTAAGGACTCTCATCAGCAGTATGTGGACGCGGATCGTCCTGACTTGGCTGAGCAAGAAGCCTATGAGATGTCTGTGATACAGGATTTCATGCCGCAAGCCTTAACAGAAGAAGAAATTAACGCTTTAATCGAAGAAGCGATGACGGCAACGAGCGCAAGTTCTATGCAGGATATGGGCAAAGTGATGGGTATGCTTAAGCCTAAAATGCAAGGCCGTGCCGACATGAGTGAAGTCAGCAAGTTGATTAAAGCGAAGCTTAGTTAAGCATTAAAGAATTAAAGTAGTTATACTTTAGACACTTAATAGAAACCCGTTAACCTTTTGGTTAACGGGTTTTTTGCTTTTTGAGGCCTGTGTATAACAGGCTGAACTGATTGTGGATAAGATGTGAATATGGCAGAAAAGGGTGGGAGTATTCCGCGTTCTTTTATCGAGTCTTTACTGGCTCGAGCCGATATTGTGCAGGTCATCAATCAGCGCGTGCCCTTGAAGAAGGCCGGCGCAAACTACAAGGCATGCTGTCCTTTCCACGACGAGAAAACGCCTTCCTTCAATGTCAGTCAGACTAAGCAGTTCTATAAATGTTTTGGTTGTGGTGCCAGCGGTGATGCCCTTAAATTTTTAATGGAGTATGACGGCCTCTCTTTTGTGGAGGCGGTTGAATCTCTTGCTGATCAATATGGGATGCAAGTTCCACGTGAAAAAATTTCACCGCAACAGCAAAAAGCCAGGCAGGCAAAACAGCAACAGCAGCGAGATCTTTATGATGTTATGCATCTGGTTGCCAAGTTTTACCGCCATCAACTGCGCGATCATCCAACCTCTGAAAAAGCCAAAAACTATCTTCGTCAACGTGGTTTGAGTCCGGAAATCGCCAAAGAGTTTGTGATCGGCTTTGCTCCCGACGGTTGGGATGTTTTGGAAAAAGGCCTTAGAGCGGATGCCCTGTTAAAAAAACAGTTGGTAGATGGTGGCATGCTGGTCAATAAAGAAGACGGTAAAATCTACGACCGTTTTCGCGAGCGTATTATGTTCCCTATTCGCGATGGTCGTGGCAGGGTCATTGCCTTTGGAGGGCGTATTCTCGGCGATGGTCAGCCTAAATATCTCAACTCTCCAGAAACTTCGATATTCCACAAGAGTAATACCTTGTACGGTCTCTATGAAATGCGTCAGAGCCATGAGCGTTATGAAAATATTCTGGTGGTTGAGGGTTATATGGATGTGGTTGCTCTGGCCCAGTTTGGTTTTAGAAATGCGGTGGCAACGCTGGGAACTGCAACTACCGTTGAACATATGGAGTTACTATTCAGACAGGTTAAAGAGGTAGTATTCTGTTTTGATGGTGATCAGGCAGGTCTAAAAGCGGCCTGGAAAGCGCTTGAGTTAAGCCTGCCGATGATGGAGCAGGAGCGCTCTGTTAAGTTTCTATTTTTGCCAGAAGGCGAAGACCCTGATTCAACTATTCGCAAAGAGGGCCTGAAAGGTTTTCAGTCAAGAGTTCAACAGGCCCTGTCACTTTCTGAGTTTTTGTTACAAGGCTTGCAGGGCAAGTTGAGTTATCCGGTTAACTCTATTGAGGGGCGTCAGCAATTAGTTGCTATGGCTCAACCCTATGTTCAAGCAGCCCATGGTTTGTATCAGTTTTTACTAGCCGAAGGGGTGGCAAGCCTGGTTGACCTGCCAACCTGGAGAGTTGAAAAACAGATGAATGTTCGTTCCGGTTTTGCCAAGCAGGAAAAGTTTCAACCAAACCAGAAAAAAGCAGCTCCGCAAGCAACTGTTAAACAAATGCTAACCATGCAGTTAAAGGTTCTAAGAGTCTTAATAAAAAGGCCTCAGTGGGCTGAGGTCTTTAATGCTGATTTGATAACTGATTTGATTAATTCTAGTGAGCCGGATAACCAGCTATTAGGCGCTTATGTTAGAGAGCTACAGCAACGGAGTTATCGTGTTGAAGAATCTTTACAGGTTATGCGGGATGCAGGTTTTCAAGACTATTTAGGTTTAATTGAGGATTCGATTATTCCGGATGAAGATGGTTTCTTACAAACAGAATTTGAAGCTGGGATTATGGTAATAGCGGCACGAATGGATGAGAGTAAGCTCGGGCAAAGAGGCTGGAGCTCTGAAGAAATTATTAGGCTCCAAACCTTGATAAATAAAAAATAGGTCACATATACCTGAGAATGGCTAAATAATGTTAGTCAAAATAGCGTTTTTAAAGTACTTAAGTAATTTAATTAACATTTGATGCGTGTTTTTTTGTATAATCACGCGTTAACTTTTTTTCTGGCAAGTTGTAGATTTAGAGCCTGTATTAAGGGCAATCTACAAATTAATTGGGGCAGGGCATGACAAAAGTCGAAAGAAAACAACAGTTGATTGATTTGATCGAGCGAGCGAAGGAGCTAGGCTACCTGACGTTTGCCGATGTTAAAGATGTTTTGCCCGATGACATCGAAGAAGATCAATATGGTCAGGTTTTGACCATTCTTCAGGATTTTGGAATAAAACTGTTTGATACTCCTCCAGACGAAGATGAACTACTGACCTCGGAAGGAGGGGCATTTGATGATGCTGCCGCTGAATCTGCAATGGCGGCACTTGCAGAAGTAGACGGTGAGTTTGGCCGTACTACTGACCCAGTTCGTATGTACATGCGTGAGATGGGGTCTGTCGAGCTACTGACTCGTCACGGTGAGATTGATATTGCCAAGCGCATCGAATGGGGTATTCGAGATATGCTCGATGCCCTGGCCAAATACCCTAATTTTTCGACTGAGATTCTTGGCGCTTTTGCTCGCATGGAAGAGGGAGAAGGTAAGATTGCAGATGTGGTGCAAGGCTTTTTCCGTCCTGAAGACTTGGTTGATGTACCGGTTGAAGAGCTGTCGCCAGATAATGATAACAGTGAGCCAAAAGAAGATGGTATTGATCAGGAAGAGCTTGATGCGTTCTTGAAAAAACTCCAAAAGTTGAGTGATGCAGCTCTTAAAGCTGAAGAGTCAAGTTTTGAAGATGCTAAAACTGTTAAGAAGCGCGATGCTGTGGTTGAACATCTGCGTGGCGTTAAAATCACGCCTATTTTTACCAGTAAGAATATTCGAAATATCAAGGATCGTATTAAGCAGATTCGCGAGCAAGAAAAAGTTATTGTTGATCTGGTTTTGAGGAAGGTAAAAGTTCCTAGACCTGTTTTCCTGGAAACGTTTGTCGGTTCTGAAGCCGATCTTGAAATGATTGACCGCTTGATTGAAGCCTGCGCTGATCATGCTAATGCTCTAGAAGCTGTACGTTCAGATGTAAACCGTGCGCAGAAACGTTTGGCAATGATTCAAAAAGCGGAAAAAATGCCTATTTCGATCTATAAGTCTGTATATAAGGACTTGAGTAAGGCAGAAAGTAATGCGCGTGCTGCCAAGCGAGAAATGATTGAAGCCAACCTGCGTCTGGTAATCTCGATTGCCAAGAAATATACCAACCGTGGTCTACAGTTTTTAGACTTGATTCAGGAAGGTAATATTGGCCTTATGAAAGCGGTAGATAAATTTGAATACCGTCGCGGTTACAAATTCTCTACTTATGCCACTTGGTGGATTCGACAGGCCATTACTCGTTCGATTGCCGACCAGGCCCGTACTATCCGTATCCCGGTTCACATGATTGAGACCATCAATAAGTTGAACCGTATCCAGCGTCAGCTTCTGCAAAAAATGGGTCGTGAACCGACTCCAGAAGAGTTGGCCGAAGAGATGGAAATGCCGGAAGATAAGATCCGTAAGGTGATGAAAATTGCAAAAGAACCGATTTCTATGGAGACACCAATTGGTGATGATGAAGATTCTTCACTAGGTGACTTTATCGAAGATTCTAATATTCTTTCTCCGCAGGATGCTGCTGACTCTGAAGGTATGAGTGAAACTGTTCGTGAAATGTTAAGTACACTCACACCGCGAGAAGCAAAAGTCCTGCGTATGCGTTTTGGTTTGAGTATGAATACAGATCACACACTCGAAGAAGTTGGTAAGCAGTTTGATGTAACACGTGAGCGTATTCGTCAGATTGAAGCCAAAGCACTGCGTAAGTTACGTCACCCAAGCCGTGCTGAGCGTCTAAAGAGCTTCTTGGATATGTAGACGTTTTTATTTAGGATTGAAATTAAAAGGCCACTTTTGTCGCGTGCGACTCAAGTGGTTTTTTTATGTTTTGAATTTGCACTAATTTTGTTCCCTAAGCGAGTAGGGTTCGCTATAATACTGCCACTTATTTGCCTGTTCAGGCGAGTCTCAGAATAAGGGCCCTTAGCTCAGTTGGTTAGAGCACTCGACTCATAATCGATAGGTCCACAGTTCAAGTCTGTGAGGGCCCACCATCTTGTTAAATGTGTTACTCATCTTCTGCTTCACTTCGAATTTCAGGAACATCTCTTCCAAGTGCTGAGTGATGCATTGCAGTATATGCTTTTTTAATAATGGCTTTCTTGGCTTCTGGCGTTACTTCAAGACTTTCATTAAATGCACTTTTGTTTTGTAATTCCTGATACTTCTTTTTCTGACTTTGTGGAACTTTGAACTTTATTTCTGAATAACTGTCATCGGGTTCAGGAATCGTGTATTTAACTTTCGGATTTGAGAATAGGTCTTCAATTTGTTTTATAAAACTATCGGTATTAAAAAGTACTCTACTTTTTGATGCTAGCGTGATCTTAGCGTATTCTTCAACTGTGTAGTCGCGGTGATTTATGATTTTACGTGCTAGCAGTTGCTGATCATCAGCTATAAAGGGTTGGATTGCTTTCATAAAGTCCCTTTTTTCAAGGGCCATTGTCTGATCCAGTGCTTGTTTTCGGGCATGCTTGAACTTGTGTTTAATCAAAAATATATAGTTGGTTCCAAGGATAATGGTAATGATGATAAGAGAAATAGTGACAATTAAGCTATAAAGGTCGTAAATGTAGCTTAATAGGATTAGAGTTGTACAAAGCGCTAACCAACCCCATACTACTTTTAACATCCCTGGCTTTTCAATATACCAGGGGTAATAGAGCTCTTCTTTCATCAAAGTAGTGTCAATATCCAAGAGCTGTTTCAAAGCTGATAGGTGGTCAAAGCGCTTCATTTAGACGTTTCTAGTGGCTGCCCGCAGATAGCCCCATTGATTTACCCCATTTAATTATTGCAGAATTAGCCGCTTTTAGAGCTGTCTCCGGTAAGTCTAGCGTTCTTAAGCCTAGTTCACGGTACTCTTTAAGTTCTTGAGTAATGTATTGTTCGCCAGAGTTAATGCTGACTACATAGTTAGCTACCATAATCAATGCGACTAAATGCCGGACTTTTTGGTCATTACTCGTCTTGAGTGCAAACTCTGTATCGTGATGCAGCAAAATGGCTTTATAGACATCGCTGGTAATATTCCACTTTCTAGCGACATAAGTTCCTAAGTGGGCATGGGTTGTCTGGTACTCTTCCAGTTCTTTGTCGTAACTAGAAATAGGGTTCGATAGTTGGGATTTGATGAGTTCGAAATAGTTATCTGGATCTTTTCTTGATAGGTATATTGCCCCCATGTTTTGCATGAGGCCTGCCATATAAGCTTCAGATCGCGATACATCATAAACCCAGTAAGATAGTTCTGCAGCTGCTAGTCCAGCTTTAGAGCCGGAAGCGATTAGCTCTTTTTCCTGGGGGGATTGAGAAACCACATTGGCGATACTGCTCGACAGAAATATATTGTAAATTTCATCTAATCCTAGAATGTTAACAGCCGCTTTGGCGTCTTTAACTTCTGTCTTTTCGTCAGTTATATTAGTGTTAACCAGATTTAGGAAGTCACCGAGCAATACTGGATTGTTGCTTATTAAATTTGCGATAGTGACCGTGTTTGGATATTTCTTGTTAAGCTCTTCTTTTAAACGTACGATTTCTTCAGGTAAATTTGGTACAGAAGATTCTGAAAGTATTTTTGCCGCAATAGCAATTTGTTCCTGCATTTTGTCTGTCTATCCTGTTGCTGATTCTATTATTCTGGCGGGTTTAAGACATCATAAACCAAATTATGAAAAGTCGTAAGCGTATTAAAACCTAGTGTATGGAGAGGAATTTATATTTATATTATTAGAGGTAGTTAAATTAAATGGGTTATCGTTTTTTGTAGGGTCTTTGGCTTAAAAAATCTTGAATATTAATTTTATTGTTTATATGTGCCCTGTTCGTTAAGGTTATGTTTTTTCTGAAAATTTGGTAGAATCAAACTAAGACTTTATTAAGTTTGGTGTTTCTAATGCTATCAGCAATTAATCATGCGGTACAACTTAACGCGATCTATAGCCTTGACCCAAGGCAAGCTTCAGTTTCTCAAGGGGTGCAAACCTCTTTGCAGTCTGTTGGTAATCAGCGTATTGCAGAAAGCGGCGCCGTTAAAAGTGACAATGCCAGACCAATTAGTTATTCCCCCTCAATTTCTGGTGACCGTTCTACCCGAGTATCAAATTCAAATGATCCCGCTGAAGAAACTAACAGCCGCCAAAGTTTTCAGCAAAAAGCCCAAGAGTTTGAAGTAGAACAGGTCATCCGTCAGTTAGAAGCAAGAGATGCAGAGGTTAGAGCTCATGAAATGGCTCATTTAGCTGCAGCAGGGCAATATGCTAGAGGGTTGAGTTATACCTACCAGACAGGTCCAGACGGTAAGCAGTATGCGATTGGTGGTGAAGTTGGCATCGATACATCTGAAGTTCCTAATGATCCGCAGGCAACCATTGACAAAGCAATGGTAATACAGCGCGCAGCTTTGGCTCCAGCAGAGCCTTCGGCTCAAGATCGTAGAGTAGCTCAAGCAGCGACTCAAATGATGGCTGAGGCCCGTTTTGAGTTAGCTGAGCAGCAGAGAGTTGAGTCAGAAAGCGCTAAACAAAGATTGGGGATTAGCGGATCAAGTGATTCGCTAGATAATAGAACTGATTCTCAACCTACACAAATACCTTCGCCGGAAAATTCGATTAGTCAATCTCTCAGCCATGACCGACAGCAATTTGATTTAAGACTACAGATATCCGCAGCCTAATAACTAGTAATTGTTGAAGAACTATTAATCAACAGCACAGAATGTCTGCTGCATAGCATCCATTAAAACCAATAAATTCTTGTCTCTAACTCTGCAGAGAATTTTGCTGCCGTCTCTACGGGAAGTGATAATATCCTTCTCACGCAAAATATCAAGATGTTGTGAAATATTGCTCTGAGTTGTTCCGACCTGTTTAACTATATCCATAACCGGCAGTTCTTGTTCTCCGATTACGCAAAGTATTTTGAGTCTTAGAGGGTGCCCCATGGCTTTTAGCGCCTTTGAGGCTTTAGTGATGTTTTCATCTTTCATTTCAAAATAAGCGTTATCATGTGTGATCATATTTTTTGTTTCACTATATAAAAATATTATTATGTATCAATTCTTTGTAAATTCTATAAGAAAAGCGACAGGTCTGTCACTTAAAGTTAATTTATAATGAACAAAATTTTTTGTGGCATAAAAAGTACTTAAATGCTGTTAAGGTAAAGACTTTGTCATAGTCCTGTTTAATGTGGAGAATTATGTGAGTACAGGGATCAAAAAAGTATTACTGATGGGCTCAGGAGCTATTCTTGGAGCTATGATTGTTTTGGGAACTTCTGTCTGGGCCGATAAAGTAGATAAAGAAGCCTTAAAATCAGATCAGATTTCCATCCCGCTCAAAGAGTTGCGAGCTTTTGTAGAAGTTTTTGAGAGAGTTTCTCACGATTACGTGGATGAAGTTGAAGACAAAAAACTTATTGAAGGCGCAATTAGTGGGATGCTATCCAGTCTCGATCCTCATTCGGCCTATTTACCCCCAGCTGACTTTAAAGAGATGGAAGAGCATACTCAAGGTGAGTTTGGCGGTCTTGGTATGGAAGTTGGAATGGAAGATGGCTTTGTAAAAGTTATCTCTCCTATCGATGACACACCTGCACAAAAAGCCGGCATCAAAGCAGGTGACCTTATTATCAAGCTTGGAACTGAACCCGTAAAAGGCAAGACTCTACGTGAGGCCGTAAAAATCATGCGTGGAAAGCCCGGTTCAAAGCTATTGCTAACCATAGTGCGTAAGGGAGAAGACGCACCAATTAAGATTGAAATTACCCGTGCAATAATCAAGGTTAAGAGTTTAAAGCAGAGGATGCTGAAAGACAATATAGGATACGCAAGGATCAGTCAATTTCAGGTAAGAACCGGTTCAGATTTGAAGAAATCCATCGCGAAGCTGGAAGAGTTAAATGGTGGAGCCCTTGAAGGACTGGTTTTAGATTTAAGAAATAATCCTGGTGGTGTTTTAAATGCGGCTGTTCAAGTATCCGATGTTTTCTTGAATGAAGGTTTAATCGTATATACCGAAGGCCGTATCAAAAATTCAAAAATGCGTTTTGAAGCTAAAAAAGGCGATCTCCTAAATGGTAAGCCAATAGTAGTACTTATAAATGAGGGGTCTGCATCGGCTTCTGAGATTGTTGCCGGAGCATTACAGGACCAAAAACGTGCTGTTATCGCAGGTAGAACCAGCTTTGGTAAGGGTTCGGTTCAAACACTGTTGCAATTAAATAATGGTGCAGCTATTAAAGTAACAACTGCACGCTACTTTACCCCTTCAGGAAGATCAATTCAGGCTGAAGGTATTGAGCCTGATGTTGTTATTGATCGTGTGAAAATCGAGAAGCTCGAAAAAGAACGGGTCTCGGTTAAAGAGAAGGATCTGTCCGGTCATATATCTAATGGCAATGGAGAATCAGAAACCAAAAAGACGGAAAAAGAAGGCAACAAAGATAAAGATGAAAAGCCGTCTGAAGCTGATGAGCTTAACGAATTGTTGGATGTGGATTACGAGTTAAATGAGGCTTTGAGGTTGATTAAAGCCATGTCCCTTGCTCAACAGATGAAGTTATAGCAATTGTAGCTTTATGGCAAATAAAAAAGTACTGATCCCTCTTGCGCAAGGCTGTGAAGAGCTTGAAGCCGTAACCATTATTGATATTTTGGTTAGAGGCGGAGTGGAGGTTGTCACTGCCAGTTTGGATGACAACAGAACGATTACCGCCAGTCGCGGTGTACAAATTGTTGCGCAAACCTCACTTGAATCAGTGATGGCAGATTCGTTTGATATGATGATTTTGCCAGGAGGGATACCAGGTGCGGATAATCTTGAAAAGGATTTAAGGATTATTGAGAAGTTAAAACAGACTTCTCAACAAGGTGGTTTTGTTTCAGCTATTTGTGCTGCCCCAAAGGTTTTGGTAAAAGCTGGCCTTCTGGATAATAAGAAGGCGACCAGTTATCCTGGATTCATAAATGTTAATCCCGCTAAAGGCATGAGTTACATAGACTTGCCTGTTGTTGAGGATAGCAATATTGTTACTTCTAGAGGTCCAGGAACAGCTTTGGACTTTTCTTTGGCCTTGTTGGAGAAATTGGAGGGTTCGATTACTCGTCAGCAAGTTGAAGCAGCATTGTTAAGACCTTAGTCAATCTATTCTGTTAAAGTTAAATTTAGAGGGATTTTTCATTGTGAATGCCATTCTGATTTTTCTCAGATTAAAGCACTACACAGGCAGTCTTCTTTCTGGATTATTACTGTTTACAATTTTCATTTATTCTCAACCCCTTAAAGCGGAGTTGATGGTGATTGTTAATCCCTCAGTGAAAATTGAATCCATCTCTCCCGTCACCTTAAGCCGTATTTACGCAATGCAGTCCAGGAAGTGGCCAAGTGGCCAAGCTGTCAAAGTATTTACGTTTTCTCCAGAATCTGAAGTTTTTGAAAAGTTTACTGTTGATATCGCTAGGGTTCAAACACATCAATTAAACCGCCATTGGAATCGACTGGTTTTTACCGGTAAGGGTAGGGTTCCAATACAGATCTCAAATACGCAAGAGATGATACATAAAGTGCGTTCGACTCCAGGGGCTATTGGTTATATTGACTCAGAGTCAATTCCAAAATCTGTCAGACGCCTAAAAATAGGAGAGCCGAGATGAAAAAAATCTTACTCGCCATTCCACTATTCTTTAGTCTATTGTCTAACAATGTTCAGGCCATCATAGAAAAAAATGATATTGAGTTTCATGGTTTTGCTTCGCAAGGCTTTGTTTACAGTCCTGATAACCCTTATGCTGGTAGAGAATCGTTAGATGGAAGTGCTGATTTTAGAGAGCTTGGAATAAATGCTAATTTGACTATTGGCGAACAAACTCATATTGCTGGACAGGTCTTTTACCGTGATTTTGGCGAGGTTAATAAGGCTGAAACCAACCTAGACTTTATCTTTCTTGACCATCGATTTATTGATGATTCTGATTCATTCTTAGGGGTTAGACTGGGCCGTTATAAAAATGAATTTGGTTTATACAATGCCTCCCGAGATCTGCCTATGGCTCGTCCAGGTCTTAATGTCCCGGAATCTATCTACTTTGAAGCTTTGCGAGATTCTGTTCTAGCAATCGATGGTATTGCTCTTTATGGGGGGAGCTCTTTAAGTTATGGTCTTATCGAGTACATGATTCATTATGGTGATAGAGATATTGCAAGTGAATTGCTTGAAAAATATGTTCTTAACTCTGCAATTCCTGGAGAGGCTCAGCCAGAATCTGTTTGGGGCTTTAAAATTGATTTTCAGCCAAATCAGATTAGTGGTTTAGAGTTTGGATTCAGTTCTCTTTTTACAAGGCTAATTTTGGAAGATTCATTATCGGCAGCTGAAACAAAATCAAATTTTACTAATGATTTACTGAACCGCGGTATAAACCCTTTGGATCCAGCTTCCCAACCTGCTATAAATGAATACCTGAGTAATAATGTTGGCAACTATATAAATGATGTAGACTTGGAACTTGCAACCTATGCTGTTTCTTTACGTTATGCTTTTGATGATTGGGCGATAAGTACAGAGGTAATGAATATTTATGCAGATGCTTCGATTTCAGTATTGGGCGAAACAAGATCAGATATGATGGTTGCACGTGGAGCATATCTTCAGGCGGAATACTTTCCTATGCAGGAGCTTGAGCTGTTAATTCGCGTTGAAGAATTAAACTTGGGACTTGATCTGGATTTGCCCAATGAACTAGAAGATAGGCAAAATGCGACAGGCGTTAGCGTTGGAGTCAAATGTCATTTCGCGCCCAATTGGAGTTTTGGTATTCAGAGCTCTCTCTATAAAGGTTATGCATGGGCTCCGGTTTATGAAGAAACCCATCAAGATTCAATCCGCGAATACTGGAGAGTCCACCGTGCGGAATTGTCATACCAGTTTTGACGGCTTTTGATGATAGTCTAATATGTATATTAGTATTCGATGGAAGGCATTAATTTTAGTTAGTTTGATTCTATTCTTAATCACACTTACCTGGATTTCTTATAGCATCTACTTCGAGCTAAAAAATTATCGTGACTCTGTTCATCAGGAGCAGTTACGTTTTCAGAATTCCTTAGACCAGATTTTAGATGATAGCTTTGCTAACTTGTCTAAAAATGCACAAATTATCAGCAACTATCCTCACATTAAGAGCGCAAATCAGGGCCCTGATAAAGCTGGCTTGAGAAGCAAACTCGACTCTCAGTGGTATGATTTGAATTTAAATATTGGTGTTGACTATATTGCGATTGAGGACGAAACGGGGTCAAGGATTTATGACTCGCTTCGACTGTTCGAACCCGACCTGCGTAAAAAGTTTCAGACTGCCTTGAAAGGTTTTGGCAAAAACACAACTAAAGGCCAAGTTAGTAGTTTTGTTTTTTGTGATAAAGACTGCATTCAGATCATAAAAGAGCCGTTTTTCTTTTCCGATAATAAAAAAGGCTATATTGTGCTTGGTCAAAATATGTCGGAGTTGATTTCGCGCTTTCACTCGATAAGTGGTTCTGGAATTGCTGTTTTGATTCATCGACCTGAAGAGAATACGGTCGATACTGAAAGTCAATACATTCAAGCTTGGAAGTCATATTTATGGGCTGCCACCAATTTTGATGAGGTTTTAAGTGTTTTACAGGAATACAGCATTGATCATAAAGAGGTTCAGAATGTTTATTATCAAAGCTCTTTATCGGGAATCCTGGATAGTCAATATAGAGTCAGTCGATTGATTCCAGCAAATTACCTTCAAGTGGGTTATACGGCATCCTATGTGACAATTAACGATAATTCTAAAAATATTACACTTTTTAAAAACAGCGTTTTCAATCAGATAATCACAGGTTTAATTGCATGGGTTGTCGCGGTTCTATTAGTTTTACTGGCTGTTATGGGCCCTATTCAACGTGTACTAGTAGTTGCTAATGCACTTACTTTCTTACCTCAGCATAAATTCACTCGGGTTAGAAAGATTCTTGGTCCAAAAAGATATAGTTCAGTTGATGAAATTTCTGAGTTAGAAAATGGAGCTTTAAAACTTACAGATGACCTTGAAGCACTTAACTCTCAAGTAATCTTTTCTGAAACAAGGCTCAAAGAGCAGATTTTAGCCGCTACACGCTCAAAGGATTTTTTAAAACGGCTATTTGATAATGCTGACCTGTTTATTGTGATCCAGAGTAAAACTTTTCACTGTAAAGATGCAAACTACTTTTTTGAAGGTCAATTTGAAACAGATAGTTTTTTAGACATTCTGGTTGATGATGAGGACATAGTGCTTTTAAAACAGAAATTGCCCGATCTATTGACAAACAAGGCCGACAAGTTTGTTCACGAAGCATGGGCTAAAAATAGACATGGTGATCTATTGGTTATAGCTTGGACTCACACCCTGGTAGAAACAGTACAAGGTGAATTTGGAATATTATCGATAGGAATGGATATTACCCAGAGAAAAAGAGATGAACATGCTTTAAAGTGGCTTGCTGACAATGACAGCTTAACCAAGATAGGTAATCGAAGAGTTTTTCATTCTGGTCTGGAAAAGCTCTTGGCTCTTCAAACTGTAGGTGCTGTGGTTTTTATTGATGTGAATCGATTTAAACAGATTAATGATATCTATGGGCACACTGCTGGTGACCAGCTTTTAGTTGAGATTGCTGAAACACTCAAGCATCAGGTAAGAGATAATGATTTGGTATGCAGGTTAGCGGGAGATGAATTTACCTTATTGCTAACCGATATTGATAAACACAGCTTACCTGGAGTTCTAAGCCATTTGTCTGCAAAGTTGAGTGGCACTTTAGAGATGAGTGAAGGACGCAGAGTCGATTATAGCTGTAGTTTAGGTGCCGCGATGTTTCCAGAGCATGGAAGTGATAGTCAAACATTAATTGTTCATTCTGACATGGCTATGTATCAAGCTAAAAGAAGAGGTTTGAATAACTGGCATATCTTTGATTATTCTGATGACTCCTTGAAATTACAGCAAGAAGAGCATCAATTAATGTCTATTCTCAAACAAGCAATTAAAGAGAGTTTATTCACATTTGAATTTCAGCCAATTATGTCTCTTTCAAAAAAAGAGGTGTCTCATTATGAAACTCTATTAAGGTTAAAAGACGAGCATGGTCAGCCAATTTCTCCAAAGGAGTTTATTCCGGTAGCCGAACGAGTTGGATTAATTGGTGATATTGATCTTTGGGTTGTCGATAGGTTATTTAAGCTGATTGGGAGTTTTTTTAAAGGCTCTTCCCCTGATC
>DBOI01000102.1 GCA_002299245.1 Hydrogenovibrio sp. UBA650 | reverse complement strand
TCTATCAGGCTGTTTGGAGAAAAAAATGGCGTATCATCCTGCTTTCATTTTTAGCGATGATCATTGCTTCATTACTGGTTATGTCAATAGAACCAACCTTTAAAGCAACTGCCAAAATGCAGATTGAGCAGCAAGAAGCCCAAATTCTGTCTATTGAACAAATTTATGGGATTGATGGTGCCAGTAGCGAATACCTAAAAACCCAATTTGAATTACTTAGATCGAGAACACTTGCCGAGAGAGTTGTCAACGAGCTGAATTTAGTTAACCACCCTATTTATGACTTTAGGCAGCACCCAGAACCTGCTTTTAGTTTAAAGCAAACAATCATTGATTTCGATGTTCACAACTTGATCCCTGGGCTCCTGCCTGAGGACTTTGCAGAAGAAAAAGTAATCACCGATGAAGACGTATTCGGCTACGCAGTCTTTCGGGTCATGAATCAACTCGAAATAACCCCTATTAATAAAACACAACTAGTCGAAATTGCAATTGAATCAAAAGACCCTTTTTTAGCAGCAGATATTGCCAACTCATTTGCAACCAACTTTATAAACAGTCAACTTGATGCAGAAATGGAAGCCTCTTTGAATGCGGCTTCATGGATGAACAATCGCCTTACTGAACTTAGACAAAACCTTAAAAACTCAGAAATTACACTACAAGAATTCAAAGAGAAAGAAGGTTTGATCGATGTTGGCGGGATTGTAACCGTTTCAGCAGATGAACTTTCTGCCATCAATCAAAGGCTCGTTGATGCAAGAGCCAAGTTGGCCGAAATCAGAAGCCAGTATCAACAAGTACGATCAATCAAGAAAAGTAACTGGAAAAAACTTGCTTCAGTCCCCGCGGTTTTGAGTAACCCTCTTGTTCAGACATTCAAGGCTGAAGAAGCAAAAGCTCAAGCCAAAGTAGATGAATACTCTAAGCGATATGGACAAAGACATCCATACATGCAAACAGCAATTGGAGAACTAAAGTCAGCCCAGGCAAGTTTGAAAACACACGTTGAACAAATTGCTGCAAGTATTAAGAGACAATATCAAATTGCAGCAGCAAATGTTAATTCTCTTAAACAATCCGTAAAAGAAAACAAGCAAGAAATTCAATCCATTTCAAAAAACGAGTTTAGGCTGAGAGAGCTTCAAAGAGAAGTAAACTACAATAAAGAAATCTTTGACACCTTCATGACTCGATACAAAGAGACCACGGCAACGACTGATTTGGATACATCAAATGCACGAATTGTTGACAAAGCCAACGTGCCTGGTGGGCCAATAAAGCCGAATAAAAAACTAATTATTATTTTGGCTGGAATTTTGGCTGGTTTACTTGCTGTACTATTAACGATCATCGTTCAGATTTTAAATAACACGTTCAAAACAACCGAAGATGTTGAGTCAAAACTTAACCTACCAGTGTTAGGTATCATCCCCCTTATAAAAAGAAAGAAAGATCAAAAAGTTGGACTGACTTTCCACAAGGACAACCACAAAATATTTACCGAATGTGTTCGGACAATTCGAACCAGTGTGATGCTTTCATCGCTCGATACCAACCATAAAGTAGTGGTGGTAACGTCATCAATTCCTGGCGAAGGTAAAAGTACGATATCAATCAACTTATCTGATGCAATCAGTCAAATGGAGAAGACCATTCTGATTGAAGCTGACATGAGAAGACCGACTATTTCAAAAATATTAGGCCTACCTCCTGGCACTCCGGGGTTAGCCAACCTGATCACTGGGAGCAACACACTAGATGAATGCATTCAATCTCTCTATGGCGGGATAGATACCATCGTGGCAGGAGTCGTCCCTCCCAACCCACTGGAACTAATCTCATCAGACAGGTTCGAAAAACTGATTTTAGAGTTATCGGAAAAATACGATCGAATCATCATAGATAGCCCACCAGTTCATGCTGTCAGTGACACTTTAGTTCTGTCTAAGTATGCTGACTCTGTCATCTATATAGTGAAGTCAGACTCGACGGATATTAAAGTCGCCGAGAAAGGAATCGGCAAGCTATTACAGAATAAGTCTCCTGTAAGAGGGGTCATTTTGAATCAGGTTGATATTCAGAAATCCAAGAAACAAGGCTATACTTTTGATGGTTACTACGATTATTATGGATACAGTAGTGGCGACACAAAAAACTTAAAAACAAATGTATGATTTACATAACCATCTTCTACCCGGACTTGATGATGGCTCCGCAGACATGGAGACCTCTCTGCAACTTGCAAGAATAGCGGTAGAAGATGGAATAACACATACTGTATGCACGCCTCATATACACCCCGGTAGGTATGACAATACCAAAGAAGGAATCTACACTAGCCTAAACCGATTCAAAGAGGCATTATTGAAAGAGGGCATACCTTTAGCCGTCTCTGCGGCAGCTGAAGTTAGGATTGGCCCAGAAATTGTTCCGGCAGTAAAAAACAACTCCCTTCCTTTCATAGGTAAGTGGAATAATTCAGATGTTCTTCTACTGGAATTTCCGTCAAACCTTATACCCCTTGGCAGTGAAAAACTAATAGAGTGGCTTCTTAAAAACAGTATCACGCCAATGATTGCACACCCTGAAAGAAACTCTATTTTTCAGAATGACACGAAAAGATTAAGTTCATTTATTCAGCAAGGCTGCCTCACGCAGGGTACGGCAAGCGCCATTCTTGGTAAGTTTGGCAACCAGGCAAAGAAAACACTTGAATACCTTTTACAACAAGACGCAATTACCATTCTTGCGACCGATGCCCATAACCTGGATTACCGCCCCCCCAAGCTATCAGCAAGCTTTAAAGAGGTAAGTGAACTCACCTCGACGACGACTGCGAAGAGGTTGTTTATAGAGAACCCAGCGCTTATTGCTGCTACTAAATTCTAATTTTAGGCTTAACATTTAATTTACAAAGGAATTAAATATGAAATACCTCGCCCCCTCTCTAATTCCTTTTATTTCAGGCGCTCTGCTAGTCCTGAGCATTATGTTTTTCTCATCATCAATCCTTAAATTGAAAACAGATCTCTTTCTCAATGACTGGAAGAAGTCTGGTGCCGAACCTGATTTAAGAGCACTAGACACTGCGATAGCCTATTCACTTGAATCTAGAGAGTGGTTTCCAGTAAATGATGGGTTTTTAAATGAAAACATAGGGAAAGCGTATCAGTGGAAGACCTACAACCAAAACTTTGACAGCGATAACCAAGAAATTATAAGTGCCAGACAAAAAGCTCTAACGGCTTATCGGAGTCAAACCCAATTAACCCCTCTCTGGCCCATGTCTTGGATAAACTTAGCCAGTATAAAAATAGAGCTCAAGGAATTTGATGATGAGTTTTATTCAGTTTATTTCAAAGCAAAAAAAATGACCGAACAAATTCCATCATTGCAATATAGAACAACCTTACTTGGTATAAGATCTTGGCATGGGATAGATAATACAACAAGAAATATAGTATTGGCAGATATTATCAAAATGGGATCAATTGGCTTCAATGAGAGTGCAAAACTTAGAAAACATCTTCAAAAAAACAACTTACTCTTGGTGAGCTGTACCTATGCAAAGGCCAAGAAAACTCGAACATACGGCTTATGTAAATAACCTTTTTCCTACTCTACCCACTCCGCAGAAACTTTTTACAATTAAATTAATAAACAGAGTATACAAAACATCACCTTGTTATATAGAATAAGGACAATTACCGATAAAAAAAGTGAGTAGAACAATGAAAATTGCAGTGTCAGGAACGGGTTACGTAGGGTTATCATTAGCTGTGTTATTAGCACAACGCCATGAAGTGGTTGCGCTAGATATTATTCAAGAAAAAATTGATTTACTAAACCAGAACATCTCGCCAATCGTTGACACTGAAATTAGCGACTTTCTATCCAACCGAACTTTAAACTTTAAGGCGACTTTAGACAAAGAACAAGCCTATAAGGGTGCAGATTTCGTAATTATTGCAACACCAACAGATTACGATACTGACACCAACACCTTCAACACCAATTCTGTTGAATCCGTAATTGAAGACGTTTTGAAAATCGAACCCAATACCACAATGGTCATCAAGTCCACGATACCGGTAGGATATACAGACAAAATCAAACAAAAATACGGTGTCGATAACATCATCTTTTCTCCGGAGTTTCTTAGAGAAGGCAAGGCTTTATATGACAACCTTTATCCTTCTAGAATTATCGTTGGGGATACTTCTGATAAGGCTAAGACTTTTGCACAACTACTAGTTGAAGGTGCTGAAAAAGACGACGCTGACATTCCGGTTTTATTTACAAACAGTACTGAAGCAGAAGCCGTTAAGCTATTCTCTAATACCTACCTAGCAATGCGTGTATCTTATTTTAATGAACTCGATACTTATTGCGAATCACATGGCCTGAATACCAAACAGGTCATTGAAGGAGTCGGCCTAGACCCTAGAATAGGAAGCCACTACAACAATCCTAGCTTTGGCTATGGCGGTTACTGCTTACCAAAAGACACGAAGCAATTATTAGCAAATTACCAAGATGTGCCCAACAATATTATTAAAGCGATTGTAGACTCAAACACGACTCGAAAAGACTTTGTCGCAGATCAAGTCATCGCAAGAAATCCAGCAACAGTTGGCATATTCAGACTCGTCATGAAGCAAGGTTCAGATAACTTTAGGGCCAGTGCAATCCAAGGCGTCATGAAACGCATTAAAGCCAAAGGTGTCGAAATAGTTGTCTATGAGCCCGTCTTATCCGAACAGGGGGAAAGTGAATTCTTCCATTCAAAAGTCATGACTGACTTAGGTGAGTTCAAAAATGTTTCAGACGTGATCATTGCAAACAGAATGGTTGAAGAGCTTGAAGACGTTGTAGAAAAAATCTATACCCGTGATCTATTTGGGAAGGACTAACGCATCATGAGGTTTTCCGTTGTCATTCCATGTTTTAACAAAGCCGAACTTATCTCTCTCACCTTAAACTCTGTCCTGCAACAAACTTACGATAACTATGAAATATTAGTTATCGATGATGGTTCAAAAGACGATAGTATTAATGTTATTAAGTCGATGGACCACCCAAAGGTTAGATTAATTCAGCAAGAAAATGCCGGTGTTTCTTCAGCCAGAAATACAGGAATAGAAAATGCTGAGGGTGACTGGATCGCTTTTTTAGATGCCGATGACTGGTGGCATCCAAATTATTTGGAACAACTATCAAAGGCATACAAAGCAAACCCAGCTGCGGAGATCATTGCAGCGGCTTTTTTTTGCCTACCGGATCAAGCTCAATGGAAGCCTAATGCTTGGAATACACCAACCGAGCCTAATATTGAAATTATCAATAATTTATATATTAACTGGCTAAAAGAAACTCCTTTCTTTACAAGTTCTATAGCATTGAAAAAGAGCTTTCTAGATGAACATAAAATCAAGTTTACTGTTGGCGAATCTGTTGGAGAAGATTTAGATGTCTGGTTCAGATCTTCTGAAATAGCGCCCATTTATAGAGTTAAAGATGAGTTGGTCGTATACCGCACAGAACAAAAAGAGAGTTTAAGTTCTGGTGTCTCTAACATAAGCGACTCGCCAGCTTTCCACCTGAGTCAACTTAAGGCAAGAGTCGCGAAGGGCGAAACCCCTGTGAACTTAATTCAATCTGCTAAAAAGTTTATTGCACACTCATATTTAACCCAATCAAGAGAGTTAATTGTGGCTGGTCAAAGAATGCTATCAATCAAGTGCATAATAAAATCAGTACAAGAAATCACTACAAAGCGATGGTGGGTTTCACTCTTTATGGCCTTGCTCATACCATCATCTTATGTAAAAAAATGGAATAAAAGACGAAGTGGGCGAAAGGAACTAGACGCATGAAACAATGGCACTTTTTTCAAGATTTAAAAGTCGCCCAAGAAGGCTTACTTTCGTTTGGTTTTTGGGCTTTACAAATCTACCGTTTTGGACACCTTCGATATCGTTTTCAGTGGAAAATCATTCGTTGGCCACTCGCCATCATTCACATCATTCTTGCCAAATTTGCAGAGATGTTGTTCGGCGTCACCATTGGCGTATCTGCAACCATTGGCAAAAGAATGACGATTGAGCACTCCGGCGCAATCGTTGTGCATGGAAATGCCAAAATCGGTGACGACTGTATTATTCGCCAAGGTGTAACTATCGGCAATAAGAACTTAGAAAACCCGCTTGACGCGCCAACCATTGGAAACAACGTCAATATTGGAGCGGGGGCAAAAATCATTGGCAAGGTCTCAATCGGAAATAATGTTTCTATCGGTGCCAATGCCGTTGTCACAAAAGACATTCCTGACAACTCTATTGCGGTAGGGATTCCAGCAAAAGTAATTAAAACAAGCTACAACAAAACTGAAGAGTAAGTCTATGACGCCCCCTACCTCAACCAAAGTCGCAATAATAATCAAGGCGCTTAACGAAGAAGAAAAAATAGCCCGTTCTATAGAAAGCGCCATTGATGCGACAAAATCACTTGGTGGAGAAGTCATTTTGGCCGACTCCCTCTCAACCGATAAGACCATCGAAATCGCTCGACAATATCCAATTAAAATTGCTCAATTAAACCGTCCTGAAGATCGCTGCTGTGGCATAGGCCCCCAACTTGGATATCAATACTCATCAAGTGAATACGTTTATATACTCGATGGCGACATGCAAATGCTCGATAACTTCCTACCCGAGGCTATTGCATTCTTAGACTCTAATCCAGAATATGCGGGTGTTGGGGGCAAGGTGCTCGAAATGAATAAAGAGAGTCTTGAATTTCAGGCAAGGGTCGAACGTGCAGCAGAACATATGAAATCTGGCGACGTCGATCGACTTGATATGGGCGGGCTCTACCGAACCTCGGCCATAAAAGAAGCCGGCTACTTTTCGAATAAAATCCTGCACAGCTATGAAGAACTCGATTTAGCCGTTCGCCTGCGTTCAAACGGCTGGAAACTTTATAGAATTGACATCGATGCTGTCAGGCACTGGGGACATGACAGTCCGCCTTACCAACTTTTAATTAAACGTTGGAAGAGTGGTTATATAAATGGTCTGGGCGAGATAATTAAATCTGCCATTGGAAAGCCTCATTTTAAATTACTGATTAATGATGTCCGTGAATTAAGAATTTACCTCGCCACAATAGCTTGGTGGTTAGTTATGCTGGCAACCCTATTCATTGACCTTTCAGCAACCTCTAAAACGGGACTCATCTTCTCCATTCTTGTTTTCCCTATTTTGCTAATGGCAATTAAAAAAAGAAGCTTAAAAAAGGCCGTTTTCTCAGTAGTCTCTTGGAACATAAACGCACTAGGCTTAATCCGCGGCTTCTTTTTCACCGGAAAACGATCAGAGAAAGATATAGATGCTTCGTTTGAAGATTTAACACAGAAATAATGATTCATAGTTTGCTTTATTAAATAAGCCTTCATTTAACGGATACACCATGAAACAAACACAAAAAATTCTACACATCATAAATGGAGAGTTCTTTGCTGGCGCAGAGAGAGTGCAAGACTTACTTGCACTCAATCTTCCGGATGAAGGGTATGAGTGCCACTTTATTGGACTCAAACAAGGAGACTTTGAGTCGAAACGCAAATCAACTTCTCCTTTTCATTTATTCGAAATGAAATCAAAGTTTGATTTTGGCTTATCGAAAAGAATTGTAGAATTTGCCAAAGACAAAGGTTACTGCGCGATTCATACACATACCGCTAGGAGTGCACTAATCGGAAAAAATGTCGCTAAGAAATTAGGGTTACCTTTTATTCACCACGTCCACAGCCCAACTCAGCGAGATACAGAAAACCCTATTCGAAACCTGATTAATGCATTTGTTGAAGACAAATTGATTCTGCCAAAAACAGATCACCTGATTCCTGTTTCTCTAAGCTTAAAAAGCTACCTGATGGAGCATAAGGTTCCACAAGAGAAGATTACGCCGGTCTTCAACGGCGTACCAATCATGCTTACTGAGACCGCTTGGACTCCGCCAGAAGATGGCACATGGGTGATTGGAACCGTAGCCCTGTTTAGGCCTAGAAAAGGATTGGAAGTCCTTCTCCACTCAATTAAAGAACTTAAGGACACTGGGCTCAATATAAAGTTAAAAGCTGTCGGTACTTTTGAAAACTCGGAGTATGAAAAACAGATCCATCAACTCGCTGAAGAGCTTGAAGTTGTCGACCTTATTGAATGGGTTGGTTTTTGTTCCGATGTTCATAGTGAACTGCAAAAAATGCATATTTTTGTCTTACCGAGCCTGTTTGGTGAAGGTTTACCAATGGTTGTCATCGAAGCTATGTCGATGGGGGCTCCCGTTGTTTCAACAGACGTTGAAGGCATACCTGATGTCTTGCAAAATGGTCAGTGCGGTGAGATTGTAGAACCCAATAACTCTAAGGCCCTGACGACGGGTATTAAAAACTATATCTTGAATAATAAAGATCCTCTGGTTATTTCTGAAAAAGCTTTAGAAAGACAGAGAGACCATTACTCAGACAAAGCGATGGCAAAGGGTGTTGCCAAAGTTTACGATGCCGTACTTGGTTCTGAGGGTGTTAAAGAGGCTGGAAAACCATGAGTTTGAGGTCAAGCATTCAGGCCGACACCTTTCGGCTTTACGGCAGCAAAAAAACCAGTAAAACCTTTAAAGGTTTTTTTACTCAAAGGCACTTTCGGTCAATCATCACTCTGAGACTTTGCCAAGCCAGTAAAAACTGGTCATTTCCAATCAAGTTAGTCTCTTTTCCTTTTTTTAGGATACTGCATAAATTTTCTGTCAATGCCGCCTCAATAGACCTGCCATGGGAAACTAAAATAAAACCAGGTTTTGCCATTACTCATGGATGGGGGTTAGTTGTTGCTCCAGGATCATCAATTGGCCACAACGTCACACTTTTCCATGGCGTTACAATCGGTCGAAGAGATAAAATTGACAAGAATGGCAGTACACTACTTGGCTACCCGACGCTAGAAGATAATGTTTGGGTTGGCCCGAATGCCATTATTGTCGGGGATGTTACGATTGGAGAAGGTTCAAGAATAGCCGCCGGTGCTTTTGTCACCAGTGACGTTCCACCGCACTCAATTGTGATTGGCAATCCGTCTGGCGTTGTAAAACAGGGCTGTATTGCTGATGTATCAAACCCTATAGATATTGACGAATTTGAACCTGCTGCAGAGTAATCTACCGAGTTTAAACCAAACCTTTACCGCCCAAAAACACGTTTAATCGCTTAAAAATTGTGAGAATAGAATGAATAAGATTCACTTAAACTACCTTAAAAGAAAATCCGTCTACCATATTCGAAAGCAATTAAAGTTAATCAGATCCTCTTCTAAAGCCCCAAAAAAGTGTAACTCCCTGATCATTTCTACTCAGCATGAGCTATCAGAAACCATGATCTACCCTTTCTATTGGTATGAAAAAGAACTGGAAGACATCGGTATTAAGCACTGTGAAATTCGCCTAACAGACCTCGTCAAGGAAGCTAGCAGTCAGCAAAGTCCAACCAAACAAAACCACATTGAACACATCTATTTTCAAGCAGAATTTGAGATGCCTAAAGAGGCACTAACAGGCACCCTCAAATTTTTGAAGGACGCATTCCCCAATGCAAAAATTGCATTTATGGACTGGTTTGCCCCTCTTCATATCAGACCTTCTGAAATCGCCAACGAGTTCATTGACTATTACATTGTCAAGCAAACCTATAGAGACTTTGATCAATACACCGTGCCGACTATCGGTGACACCAACCTAAGTCACTATTATGCAGAAAGGCATAACTTACCGCTTGAAACCATGCAATTCGAACCACCGAAGGGAATCGATAAAAAAATTGTTTTATGGAGCAACTTTGGCCTCTCTCCACAAATGGTCGATCTGTTCTTAGGTTCGAAACCAACTAAAGCTAACAGACCGATTGATTTACATGCTCGAATCGCTGTCAAAGGTGTGGACTGGTATCAAGCTATGCGTCAAGAGGCCAAAGATGCAGTACAGAACCTTTCACCTTTAAATCTGAAAATTGCTTCTGAAGGAAGAGTTAAACGTTACAAGTTTTTTGAAGAGATGAAAATGTCAAAGTTATGCTTCAGCCCTTTCGGCTATGGAGAAGTATGCTGGAGGGATTACGAAGCTTTTGCAACCGGAGCACTACTGTTAAAGCCCAATATGGATCACCTCATCACACACCCAGATATTTTTATTCCCAATGAAACCTATGTCTCTCTCGACTGGGATTTGTCAGATTTTGAGGAGAAAGTAACCTTCTATCTAGAGAACGAACAAGAAAGCGCCAGAATCCTTTCAAATAGCTTCGATGTAATGCAGCAATCAATTCAGAATAAATCTGTGCTTAATCTAATTGAAATGACACTTTAAGATAAATCTGCAAAGGGGTTACTGCATGGCACCTTAAAGCGATAATACTTTAGTTTTTTGTTTTTTGATTGAACCCACATAGTAGAAGTGATGAATTCGGTAATTAGCTGTCTTTTATATTCTTCATATTTTTGGTTAATACTCTCACTTGGCGGAGAGATCAGGCCATCAACAGACCATATCAAATAGGCTCCGTAGTATTTTTTAGGGCGATTTATGTTTGCAGGGTTATTCATAAAATCGCTTTTAAACGCAGCAAAGTCGACATCAGACATTTCAAATGGACCGAGTATATCTTCTAATAAATCGCGTAAAAAATCTTTCTCTCTGTATAACCCATAGCCAATGGACACACCGGCTAACGAAAAGGATGCAAAAATGAAATTTCTTCTAGAGATCATGTCTCCTCCCCCTCTCGGCTAGATCGATAATAATTTCTCGCCGCCCGGATCGAAAGAGCAGATATCGTTAAACTTGGATTTGCAGGAGAGCATGTTGCAAAAACACTTGAGCCGACAATAATTAAGTTACGATATTTATGGTGTATCTGGTTTCTATCCACAATAGATCCATCCCCTTCTAACCCCATTCTCAGCGTGCCTTGAACATGAGATTCAGAGCCTCTTAGCCTACCAGCAAAGATTTTTTCAACAGGCAGAGGCGAAAGAAGACTCGGCAACTTATCTAACGCATTTTTAATCCCATCTTTGGCATACTTCGACTCATGAAGATGGGTGACAACCGCTTTACCACTGTTGGCGTCGATACCCACAAAGTTATCGGTGCTGGGGATATTGTCCGCAACAATAATCATGGGAAGCGTCTCTGTTAAGCGTTTTACATCTGGTCTAAACCCTCTTGTCCAGCGATTCTCAAAAGCAACTAGAACAGACGAATGACGCTTTCTAAATTCTCCATCAGCTAAACTATAATTTAACCCCGTAGTAATCGTACTACCGTCAAAGTTACCGACCCCGTCCAAATAGGCCTCTACACTGATACTGTACTGTTCATGTAACCTCTTCCCCGTTTCTGCATAATCCATACCCGATCTCAACAGAATTGCCGGACTTTGAATGCCATTTGCTCCCAATACAAAAGATTCAGCTTTAACTTGATGCTCTTGACCCTCACTTGAAAAAATTAAACTGCTAACGTGATTTGAATCCGAGTTTAGCCTCACAACCTCAGCGTTAAAACAGATATCCACCTGACCATCAGCGTACTCTCGTTTAAAACCGTTAATAGCCGAAAACTTTGCCTGAACAGGGCATAGATTACAGGTTAAATTTGCACAGCATTTAGTCCGAGTATCTGTTTGACGACTCGCTCTTGCTGTCGGCATAATAAAATGAGTATCAGGTGTCGCCTGCATCATGATACGATCAGGGGTAGAACCTTTGTGTGCGGGGAGAGGGAAAGGCTTAGACCTTGGTAAAACAGCCCCCATGGCACTATCACCGGCGACCTGCATAATCTCTTCGGCCTCGCAATAATAGGGTTCAAGGTCTGCGTAAGAAATTGGCCAATCTTTTCCAACGCCGTATAAACTCTTTAGCTTAAAGTCATTCGGGTGAAAACGCGGGGTTTGACCAAACCAACAATTTGTTCCTCCGCCAAAACCAATGGTCGTATTCCAAGGTTTTTCTGGGGTCGTATTTACAAAGGTACTTCCCCAAGAAACTGGAGAGTTTGTGCGGTTTTCAATTTGCCAGGTCCAAGGATTATATTGACCCCATTCCAAAACCAAAACTCTTCCTGGCTCGTGCTTTAGAGCCTCTGATAGAAAAAAAGAGGAGCCAAAACCAGAACCAATTATGACTAAATCATAAAGTTCATTGGCTACTTTGGCCGGAGAAACTATATTAAAAAACACAATACAAGCCCTTACAGGTTCAACTTGATAGTGCCTATGATAATTAATTTTTCATAAAATTTGGAGGGTTAATTGATACTTTGGAGAGGGCTAATATTAGCTAAACTTAAATCATTATGAAAAAGCATCCGGAGTTTACTTAAAAATATCTCTAAACATAGGAGTCAATAATCTACTGCCTGTTTCACTCAGATGATCATCGTCAAAATAGAGAGGAATCTGATCAACAGACCCTTTACAAACACCGTCCTCACAAAGGAATGGCGTTGGGTCTAGAATATGTAAATTGCAATTCTTCGCTACTTTATTCTGAATATCCAATGTATCGATATGTCTTTTTTTGTATTCTTCTAAGCCAATACTAATATCCGGATAATCTCTATCAAAAATCAGACTGCGACTGATTGTTTTAGGAACATCTGCATCCATCTCTGGAACAGGCAAAACCAGATACACCGTCCTTTCCTTAGACAGCGAACACATGGACGATTCTAGGTGCTGTTCAAACTCAAGCAGAAGTTCATCATTACTTTCATGAAAAATTTGGCTGAAATACCCCCCCGGACCCGGTCTTTTATGGAAACCCGCCTCGTTTGGTAAAAAGCCTTGTACATAAAGAGACAGTCGATTCACCACAAACAAAGGAATCTCTTTTGGATATTCTTCTAACTGTTCGAACAAGGCCTTGTTCACGTCATGACAGCGATTTGGTTCATGAGAATGGGCTCTCTTAAAGCCAAGTATATTTGGGCAACCATCGTAAACCCACAATTTCAAAGATTTATCTTGCATTGCCAAGTGATGCATCAAAGGGGAAGCGACGGTTTCAGCATGACTGTCACCGATTAGCAGCGCGCCAATATCTTTATTGCCAATCTGGCATCCTTCTATGCGCTTATCGGGGTTTCCATGACAGTCATCCATATAGGGAAAGAAGTTTAGCCTTTCATTTGATGCCTTTTCAACAACCTTAGGCATCCTATTTTCGAAATAAGTTTCCTTCACAATTAAAGACAGAGCCACCACCATCAAGGCGGTGGAGGCCACTAGATAAAACTCTTTCTTGATGGTCTTTTTTGATAGGTGTTTTCGTGTTGGCACCTCAATGTACTCATAAGACAGATGCGCTAATAAAAAAGTCAAAACAATCGAAATAGATACCCAAAACCAATCTTGATAAAGACCAAATATATAAATCGCAACCACGATCGGCCAGTGCCACAAATAGATAGAGTATGAACGGTCCCCTATCCACTGCGAAATAAAGCTGGCCGTCAGCCAGCCATCTTCTTTTCTCGCTAAAATAATAAAGCCAATACCCGCTACAGGAATTAGAGCGCCATAAACCGGCCAACTGTATGACTCATCGAACAAGAAGACCCCAGTTACAATTAAAGCCCATCCCAACCAATAAACGACGTTATTCAACAGGGCACTACGAATCACTTTTAACTTGGTTAAGTAAAAAACCAAACCACCGGCAGCCAGCTCCCACCCTCTAAAAGGTAATAAAAAGAAAGCGTCATCAGGTTTACTATTGACATAAACTGCGCCCAAAAGAAATGACAGTAAAAACAAGGCAGAAAGGCCAATTACCTGAAACTTAATACCAGGTTTTAACTTCCAAACTAAGAGAATAAAAGTAGGATAAAGCAGGTAAAACTGCGCCTCAACTGCCAGAGACCAAGTATGTAAAAGCCACTTTTCTTGGGCTAAGGTTTCAAAGTAACCCGACGAATTGGAGTAATAAATATTTGAGGTAAAAAAAAGTGCTTGAATGGATTGACTCGCCAACTCTTGGTAATCAATTGTCGGCAAAAAAAACCAACCCAGAACAAGCATCACAAGGATCAAGAACATCAGAGCAGGCAATATTCTTCGGGCTCTGGACATATAAAATCTAAATATCGAAAAATTCCCTTTTTCGACCCCTCTGATAATAATCGCCGTCATCAAATAACCAGAGATAACATAGAACATATCAACCCCGATAAAGCCACCGGGTAACCCAATAAGGGTAAAGTGGAAGCAAACAACAACTAGGACGGCCCAAGCCCTGAGACCATTGATATCTTCTCTATAAGTTACCGGTGAGGGGATGTGCGCAATTGACATGTTCGACTTCGTATCTAGTTTTATTAATTATATATAAGATAAACTTATCAATCATATCAGAACATTAGTACTAATTTATATAGTTTTTGTGCTTTTACTCTAATAGAAAACACTAAAAACACATTTATTGTGATCTTGCCCGTTCACAATTGCATCGCTTAATTAAAACTGAACCTATAAGCAAATTGAGCTTGGATTTTTTACTTTATTGACCCGTTATTAACCAAACAAACAATTAGGCCGATGAATATTTTCTGATTCTAGAAAAAGAGGAAAAATAATAGCCTATACAGACATAATTAATGGCTTAAGGAATAATTATAGTTTATGCTTTGTTACGCATCTTCACTCAAACACATAAAGGTAATTTGATGAAAAAAATACTTTTCTTTTCTCATGAATCCGGCTTATATGGGGCGCCTAGAAGTATGTTTGAACTCGCCAAAAACCTAAAGTCCGATTACACCGTTGAAATAGTAACGTTTGGTGAAGGAGGCTTAATACAAGCCGCTAACGACATGGAAATACCTATATGCAATTGTTCTAATTGGTTAATGGAAGTCAATACAGGGAATGAAAAGCTCACAAAACTGATAAATAAAATCGGATTCAATCTCAGCAAGCTATTGATTACCGCAAAAGTAAAACATTCAAACCCCGATCTAATTATCGTCAATACCATTCTCAACTCTTTTGGAGTTAAGCTCGCCAATTTCCTTGGAGTTGAATTATTAGTCCATGTTCGAGAAGGAACAGATTACTTCCAGCCCAATAATAAACAAACTGCAAAAGTTACCTCTCAAATCGTAGAAAAAACAACTAATTTCATTTGTGTTTCCGACGGCGTAAAAAAGCTATTACTTGAAAGAGCTGGCAATAAAAAAGTGAACGTCAGAAGAATATACAATGGCATTGATTGTGGCTCTTTTAACGACACCCAGAAACAAAAAAGTCTCGCAATAGAAGGGTTAGAGAATAAGTTTATTGTTGGCTTTCTAGGAAGTCTCGTTTCAAGAAAGGGCTTAGACGTATTTTTAGCCGCGGCGATTGAGATTTCTAAAACTCGCGATGACATTGCTTTTCTCGTCATCGGTGGAACTGAATCGGAGTTTATTCGCCTCGCCAAACAATACCAAGCTTCTGAACTTATTGGCAACACCGTCTTTCACCACCCTTTTGTAGACAACCCGAGGGATGCATTTGACCTATTTGATATTTTTTGTATAACCTCACATGTCGAGGCTTTTGGTAGAGTCACTGTAGAAGCCGCTTGTGCAAAAGTGCCTGTTATTGCATCGGCAACAGATGGCAGCACAGAGATTATTCTTCACGAAGAAACTGGGTTGTTGTTCCCACCGGGAGACTCAATATCACTGGTTGACTCAATCATGCGATTAGAAAAAGATTCCGAGTTGCGGCAGGCGTATGCAAAAGCTGGATTCGAGAGGGCGAACGAAGAATTCTCATCTAAAAAATACGTTTCAGAATGTAAATCATTCATTAAAGAGCTGACCGATAAATAGCCCGCCCTCAAAAGAAAAAAGCCACTCATGTTAGTGACTTTTTCTTTTAAGAGCCCGCCGATTAAACGGTTGGCTAAGACTACATTAAAGCTTCTATTTAACTTTGGTAAGATATCGGTTAACCCTGTTCTTTATCTTTTGAGGCAAGCTATATTTCAATTTTTCTGTCACTGAAGCCAGATTCACTTGAGGGTCAAATAAGGTTTGATTTGTGAAATCCAAGGCGTGTTTACCTGCGATTTTTGCAATATCTCTAGCCTGCCACTCTTCACTCTCAATGAACAGTCTTGAATCTGGCAACGATTTATACACCTCAGCTTTAAAGGTCGCATAACGTCCTAACCTTTGGCGCTCCGCCGCACTAGGTAGATCGTTCATATAAAGCTCTTTATACTTAATTCCTTTACTCGCTAACCACTCTTCCGTCTCAGGTCTATATTTTTCTAGGCGACTGGTCACTAAATAGCCCAACTCCATAGATGGGTGAGCCAACTGGTCAACCTCAAGCATGAATTTTTTATAATTCTCGCCATCATCATTTTGTTCTCTGCTTGGGTCAAAACACAGTACACCATCAATATCTACGCAGAAGGTTGATGCTTCTTTTCTGTGCATCAAGTTCCATTCAAAGTACCTTGGGTGAGGCACCATTTCAAGATAAGTATCAACAAAGTTTTTACCATTTTTACAGGCATAAACGGCACCAAAAGTAATATCAAAATCATCTAAGAAAGGTTCTAATAGCTCCTTGACTTGAACCATTGAAGTCCCAGAACTGACACTGTCATCTACAACCAGTATTTTTTTAGCTTGGTGAGGGTATTCTAGGTCTTCTGTTTTACTCACACGAGTCAGGCCATACCCCAGCTTTTTGTTTTCCATAAATGCTGAGATATCACAAAACTTAATATTGAAGTTGAGAGCAATCATAGGTGCGACCAACATTCCACTTCGAGGGATACCAACAACCAAATCGATACCTTCGGGCAATTTATGTAGGTTATTAGCAACGGCTCTAGAAGCGTCGGCTATTGAACGATAATTCATAAAAACTCCATTTTGGCAATATTACTTATCAGGGCAATCAAGCCCATCTAATTTAATTAATCTTTAAAAAGCTTAACTTAATTCTTTAAGAGAAGATATGTATTAAGTAGTAAAAAACACTATTTTAAAAAATAGCTTCTTCGTTTTGACTCTTGAAAATACATTTGCCCCTTAAGACTTAACGTTATTTTTTCTAGCAGAAAAAATTTCAACAAAAAACAAATATGGTTTTAGCTTGAAAAGCTTAAAGATACCGAAATATAAAATTATACTTAATAATCCAAAAACGAGTAATTCAATAATTGCCGAAAACTGTGCAATCTGAATAAGCAGGTAAACAAAGCCAAAAATGGCCACCCCAAAGATAAGGGTTGGCAAGAAGTTCATTATTTGATCAGTGATGGAATAGCCCAACAATTTTTTGGTGACGCTCAAAAGGTAAAGCGTCATAAGGACTTTGACCGCAATCTGTCCCATAATGATTGCCTCTATTCCATGTTGCACTGTTGCCACCAAAAAAACGACTAGAACAAACCCTCCCACAAAAGAAATGTTAAATACCTGCTTAGAGTAGCCCTTAACGAGTAGAAGATTAACAGTAAAGGCTTGAATCGGTACCAACAGAGCTTCGAGTGCCATCAACTGCATATAAGCCACCGCACCAAACCATTTTTCAGGTAAAAATATCTGGAAAAGCAATTCTGAAAATACGGCTAACCCCAGTAAAATCGGAAAGATTATAAAAGAGGCAAGCATAATGATTTTTTGGAAAGCCAAATAGAGCTTTTCTTTATCATCTTGCAATTTTGACAGGACTGGAAAGGTGACTTGTTTGACAGTATTCACCAATAACAAAACTAACATCCACTTAATTTTATCGGCAAAGTAATAGAGGCCTGTAACCGTCACCGTGAAAAACTTTGCAATCACAATGACATAGATTTTAGAGAATAAAGACTTTGCTAAGTCATCCCCCATCACGTAAATGCCAAAAGAGAACAGTCTTTTAAATGATTTAAAACAGAATTCTAGTTTAGGACGCCAAAGCTTCAATCGCCAATAAAAGAAGGCCGTTAGAACTCCTGCCCCAACTATTTGGAATACTAACGCCCATACACCCAGACCGCCATACGCCAATACAACAGTCATGGCTCCTGTTATAAGGGCAGCTGGAAGCGTAACTTTTAGCTGGAGCTTAAACCTTATTTCTCTTTGCAGAACCGCTTGTTGAACCACTGACAATGAATGGAAAAAAACAACCAACCCAGCTACACGAATCATCTCCACCAGAATAGAGTGTTCATAGAAGCCTGCAATAACCGGCGCACTAAAATACATCAAAATATAACTAACCGTAGCAAACGAGAGATTTGTATAAAAAGCCGTATTAAGGTCCGTCTCCGTTATGTCTTTTTCTCTAATGATTGCGGCAAGCAGTCCGCCACCAACCAAAATAAAAGTTAAATCAATAAATATAACGAGAATTGCGATCAATCCAAAATCTTCAGGTGTCAGCAGCCAGGCCAGAATGATTGTGACAATGACACTCAACCCCCTGCTTAGAAACTTCTCAGCAAAATTCCACAACACATTAATAATGGTTTTATTTCTTAATGACTCATTTAACATAAATTTTCGGCAAGGTCTATTGTTGATGGTGTATTACGTGGTCATGCTTTAAGGTCATCAACACGAGTAAAACAATGAAAAAGATCATATCCATTGTATATCCAAGCATTGTCAGTGGTGTTTCTGAAATGGACCTGATTAAGATGAATAGAAAAACTAAAACGAGGAACAGCCCCTTTGAAGAAAAGAAATTCGCCACAACTGAATACAAAATTAACAAGAAAATGATAAATAACCCAATCACGCCAATTTCACCGGCTTTCGCTAAGGTATCGAAAAACTGATTGTGCCCGTGCGTAACATTGGCGATCCCAAATGTTCCAAAATACTTAGGGCCATAACCAAAGACAGAGTGGCTTGAACGATCCTCTAGAACTTTTTCCCAAATAACATCTCTCCCAGTTAAAGAAGAGATCTGTTCAATACGGTCTTGGTCTACAACATTATCAGCCGCACCTTTTAATAACAAAACGCTCGAAATCACCGTAAATACGAAGATTAGCGGGATCGTGAAAAGAAGTAGTTTTTTTGTGATTTTTCCATCCTTAATCACATACCTCAATTCAGAATATGCCTTAACAACGATAATAAACAAAATCGCCGTGACCCAAATTGTTTTGGATTGAGCCAAGAAAATCGAGAATAAAAGTAAAAACCAAGCCGACTTGTTTAACAGCGAATTTTCAAACGGTTTAAAGTAAAGAATGATCGCCGCGAAAAGTGCGAGAGCGGCCATCATAACCGCGTGAGGGGTAATACCTGCAAACCGAGGTAGTCCAGGAATTAAGCCTCCAATATAGCCTGAATCCAAAACTAAGCTTGGCTTAACAACGAGCAACAAAGTACTCACCACCAAAACAAGCAAAATGCTGTTTCTAGTCGATTTTAATAGCGCCTCTTTATCTTGCTCACTTAAAAACAGAGTCGCCAACATAATGATTAGAGGGTAGAAAATCTCATGAGTCCGAATTGGGTTATCACTCAAAAAGCCCGCTGAGAAGATCGTCGTAAACCAAAAAATGAAAACCACAATGAGATAGACAGGAAACTCCGGCGAAGCATACCTTTTATTAATAATACCGTTTGCAACTCTTTCGATGGAAGCTAATAGAATGAAAAGCGTCGATAATCGTTGGATCATGAGCTGTATAGAGGACTGAGCATAAGACTCTGTTAAAGAGGCGAACATTCCCGCCGAAAGGTCTCGGCCAGAGAAAATAACAAGTGATGTAAAAGTAATGAGGATAGCATAGGGAAAAAGGTGAAAAAAACCCTTTTGCATATACTTAAATTTGTCAATTAGGCGAAGAAAAAACAAGCCTCCAAAGAAAACAAAGGAGAATGCAATTGTCCCAATAACACTTAGTTTGATAATAGATAACATCGCCCAACACTTTGTACGTATAATCGTGTAATTATGAAAAACATTATATACGTATCTGTTATGCGCATTGCCACTTTATTGCTCTTCTTTGTTGTTCCAATGCATGTTTCAGCTAGCCAACAAACGGAAGCTTGTGGCAGTGTGACGAAAGATACTTGTAAAATTGTGGCCAAAATGGGCAAAGGCATTAATTTAGGAGAAATTTTTGAAGCGCCTTACGAAGGCGCATGGCGGCAATTGTATGAAGATAAATATGTCGACGAAATCTCATCCAAATTTTCAACCGTGAGGATTCCTGTCAGGTGGTCCAACTTCGCTTCTGAAGATCAAAACGCAGAAATTGAAAGAGACTTTTTGGAGAGAATAGGCGGCATTGTTAAAGCATTTTTAAACAAAGACATGACCGTCATTATAAACCTGCATGGCTATAATCAAATTTACGGCAATGAACTTGAGCGAGGAGAGTACGAAGTTGAACCGAATGACGTTATTCCACGCTTTTATAGTATTTGGAAACAGCTTTCTGACTATTTTAAGAACCACCCCCACAAGCTTATCTTTGAGCCTCTAAATGAACCTAACAATCAGCTAAAAGCAGAACAATGGAATCAATTAATTGAAAATGTCACTGACATAATAAGACGCAATGACCCAAACCGCATTCTGGCATTCGGCCCTGCCTCTTGGAACTCGGCAAAAATGCTCGATAAGTTGGTTCTTCCCGATGACCCCAATATCATTACAACCGTTCATGTCTATGAGCCTTTCGACTTTACCCACCAAGGCGTGACCTATTTACCCATGAACCTTCCAAAAGGCGTTTCATGTTGCAACTTTATTCAGGAATACAAAATTTCAAATGTTATCTCTCAGGCCAAGGACTGGAGTTTAAGGCAACAGCGCCCGATCTATGTCGGTGAATTTGGGGTCCATAAGTCTGCCGACAATGAACACAAAGTTGAATATATTAAAAAGAACATTCAACTATTCAAGGAACACAATATAAACTGGATATATTGGAATTTTTCAGGACAGTTCGGCGCATATAACTCTAGAACCAGTCGCTGGAATAAGGAAATGTTGAACGCGCTAACGGATTCTTAAAGGCTTTTGATAAACATGAAATCAACCGAAATACTTGGTCTCGTCCATAACATAACTGAAAAAGAGGCCATTGAATACACCCAAAAAATCCAGCGACAAAACGACGGTTTTATCAGCATCGGTTTTTTGAATCAACATGGCTTCAACCTAATTGCCTCTAATTCAGATACAGAACTTTACTTCAGTAAAATTACCCTCTTACTGCGGGACGGCATTGGTATAAAACTGGCCAATAAACTCCTTGGTATCCAAAACAGCGACAACTTAAACGGCACAGATTTAATTCCACTCATTGTTGATAGTATTGACTATGAAGCCAACTATTTTGTTTTTGGTACTGAGTCGCCATGGTTAGAAAAAGGGGCTGAAAACCTATTAACAGACCGCAATTACAAGATGCTAGATGGTTTTAAAGAGCATAAAGACTACCTTGATTTTTTACAGCACAATATCGAGCCAACCGTAAAAAATGTGATCATCTTGGCAATGGGCATGCCCAAACAAGAACAGCTGGCCTATGAGATTCAAAAAAACATACAAGGTTCCGGAATTATTATTTGTGGCGGGGCTATTATCGACTTTAAAGCGGGCAAAGTTAAACGAGCTCCTAAGATATTTAGAACCTTATCACTGGAATGGCTATATAGACTAATGAATGAACCGCGCCGCCTCTTTAAGCGTTATGTTATTGGTATACCGTTTTTTTTCTTCCAGCTGATCAAGAAAAAATAATGAATCAAATTAATAGAAAGAACCATGTCTCAATCAAATCTCGAGTGTTTTAAAGCTTACGATATAAGAGGAAAAGTCCCTGAGAGCTTAAATGAAAATTTGGCATATAAAATTGGGCGAACATTTGTATCGGAGTTAACAGCAAAAACGGTTGTGGTCGGGCATGACATTCGTCTCGACAGTGAAAAACTGGCAAATGCCTTAAAAAAAGGCATCACGGAAGCTGGAGCCGACGTCCTCGACATTGGCCTATGCGGCACCGAAGAGGTCTACTTTCACACCTCTCGAAATAAAGCAGATGGCGGTATTATGGTCACCGCAAGCCACAATCCAAAGAATTACAATGGAATGAAACTGGTTTCAAAAGGGGCTAAACCTATCTCAAGTGATTCTGGCTTAAAGGACATTGAATATAGAATTCTGCATAATGCCTTAGGCTCTTGCTCCTCCGAACCTGGTCAAATAACCCCCCTATTTGATAAACAAAGTTATATCAGCCACCTATTAACCTATATAAACCAAGAAAATCTAACCCCCTTAAAAATAGTACTAAATCCTGGAAATGGCTCTGCGGGCGTCATGATTAAGCAGTTAATCGAGCTTCTACCCTTTAACTGTATTTTGATTAACCAAGAGCCAGACGGTAATTTTCCGAACGGGGTTCCAAACCCTCTGCTTCCAGAAAACAGATATGTCACATCTCAGGCGGTAAAAAACCATCAAGCCGATTTTGGCGTGGCTTGGGATGGCGATTTTGATCGCTGCTTTCTTTTTGACGAGAACGGCGACTACGTAGAAGGGTATTATTTAGTAGGCTTATTGGCTAAAATTCTGATTGAAAGTTATGGGAAAGCAAAAATAATTCATGATCCCAGGTTAACTTGGAACACCATAGAGCAAGTCAAACAGGCTGGGGGCACACCAGTGCAATCTAAAACAGGCCACTCTTTTATGAAAGAGAGTATGCGAAAAGAAGGGGCTCTTTATGGCGGTGAAATGTCAGCACACCACTATTTCAAAGATTTTGCCTATTCAGATTCAGGCATGATTCCGTGGTTATTAATTTCAGAGGTTATTTCAACTTCTGGGAAAAGCCTGTCTTCACTCGTCGAAGACAGAAGGCAGGCTTATCCCTGTAGCGGTGAGTTAAACTATAAAGTTGAAAATATAGAATCGACTCTTGATAAGATTGAAGCCCATTTTAAAGACGCATCTCCTGAGGTGGACAAAACTGATGGCGTGAGTCTTGACTTTGGAAATTGGCGCATGAATGTCAGACCATCTAATACGGAGCAATATTTTCGATTGAATATAGAAAGTCGGGCAAATAAGTCTCTGATTGAAGAAAAAATTAAAGAAGTTGAGGGGATTATAAAGTGAAGGTTCTGGTTGTTGGTGGTGCAGGTTATATTGGCTCTCACATGGTAAAGATGCTAGCCAGTGACGGATATGATGTGGTTGTTTTAGACAATTTATCTACCGGCTTTAGAGAGTCAGTTAAATACGGTACTTTGATTATTGGTGACTTAGCGGATGTTAATTTGCTAGAAAATATTTTCATTGAACACAAGTTCGATGGGGTCATGCACTTTGCCGCCAACAGTCTGGTTGGTGAGTCCATGCAAAACCCTTCTAAGTACTACAGAAACAATGTCAGCAACACCCAAAACTTACTTGATGTCATGGTGCGCCACCATGTTAAGCATTTCATCTTTTCATCTACGGCCGCTACTTTTGGCGAGCCTAGCTACTCGCCCATAGATGAAAACCACCCTCAAAACCCTATTAATCCATACGGCTCAACTAAGTTGATGGTAGAAAGAATTCTAAAAGACTACCATTCAGCATACGGACTACACTCAGTATCACTGCGTTATTTCAATGCATGTGGAGCCGATCCAGAGGGAGAAATCGGGGAATTGCACGATCCGGAAACACATTTAATTCCGCTTATTTTGCAGGCCGCATCCGGGCGAAGACAAGACATCACAGTATTTGGTAGAGACTATCCTACAGAGGATGGAACCTGTATTCGCGATTATATTCATATCAATGATTTGTGCTCTGCCCATGCGCAGGCACTGAACTACATCACCGAACAAAGTCACGCTGGTGCATTTGCATTCAATTTAGGCAATGGCAAAGGGTTCTCTGTTCAAGAAGTTATCGATGTTGTCAAAGAAGTCGTCGAAAGAGACGGTTATAATCTGACCGTCAAAGATGGTGAACGCAGACAAGGCGATCCAGCCATCTTAGTAGCCGATTCAAAACTCGCTCAAGCAACACTTCAATGGGAACCAAAGTTTGATCAATTAAAAATCATTGTTGAACACGCTTGGAATTGGGAAAAACAAATTATAAAATTAAATTAAAATTGCTTTTTGAATGAATCTTAATAACTAAGCAATTATATTATTTATAATAGTAGATCGTAATGATCCATAAGGGATTTGGACATTAATCTACAATAATAGAGGTCGAGATGGAGAATAATACTACAGGTCTAAGAACTAACGAAAGTGCCCCGTTTATTTTTCGAGTCGTCGATATTATTGTTCTTATTCTTTCACTGTTAATCGTGATGGCAATCCACAAGATTAGCTTTGGTAAAGATTATCTATTACTTTTAACATTTACTGTCTCTGCTTTTTTGTTTCTGGCTGAATCTGCTCAGCTATATCGAAAACTCCGACTTGGCAGGTTCACACACCGAGCAATGATTGTTTTTGCGGTTGTTTCATTAAGCTTCTTATTTGTTACCACCCTGCTATTCGTTCTAAAAGAAGGGGAAACCTTTTCTAGATTTATTGTCATTAGCTGGTACGTATTGTCTTTATTTGGGTTAATCATATGGCGTATTTTATATCGTTACACCAAGAAAAGACTCTACAAGCAAGGGATCAATCTTAGAAAAATAGCCATCATCGGGTTTACCCCAACGGGAAAAACCCTGCTTAACCAAGTGAATAGATATCCAGAACTAGGCCTTGATTTTATAGGGTTTTATGATGATAGAGACCCTGACAGACTATCGGGTGATCTAGGCCATTTAAAAGGTTCGGTCAACGACGCTTTAGAACTCGCTCAGTCCGGTGAAATCGACAGTATCTATATCTGTCTTCCTATGATTGCCGAGAACCGAATTGCAAGAATTATTCACCAGCTGAGTGACTCCACCGTCAATGTATTTATGGTGCCTGACTTCCTAATGAGTACTTTAATGCACGGTAATGTTGGCAGCTTGGGTCACATGGACACCATCAGTGTTTTCGAGTCACCGATTACCGGTAGCCAAGAATTTTATAAACGCGCATTTGATATACTCTTCAGCCTGTCCGTGCTGATTTTCATTTCACCTATCCTATTAGTGATCGCATTACTCGTTAAGCTAACATCCAGAGGGCCTGTTCTATTTAAACAGCACCGATATGGTCTAAATGGTGAACAAATTGATGTCTTTAAGTTTCGCTCAATGAAGGTAATGGAAAACTCCGATAAAGTTGTTCAAGCAACCAAAAATGATACTCGTATCACCCCTATTGGAAACTTTTTAAGACGTACCTCACTAGACGAGCTACCTCAATTTATTAATGTATTACTTGGAAGCATGTCTGTTGTCGGGCCTCGGCCACACGCCGTTGCACACAACGAAGAATATAGAAAAATGGTCGATTACTATATGCTAAGGCATAAAGTTAAACCCGGTATTACAGGCTGGGCTCAAGTGAATGGCTGGCGCGGTGAAACGGATACTGTTGATAAAATGGAAAAGAGAGTGGAATATGATCTTCAGTATATTCGTAACTGGAGTCTATGGTGGGATGTTCAAATTATTTTCCTCACCTTGTTTAAAGGCTTTATAAACAAGAACGCTTATTAGACAGGTAATCTTAAATTTAGCTGCCCCACTAAAAAATAGACTTTAAAAGTCCACCAACAAACCACATCTTGATCTTTGTTCCTGCCAAGAGCTGGAACAAATAATCGCAGTACATCTAGAGTAACCGCTAATTTGTCTCGTAATCGGTAACTCTAGAATTGATCCTCTACTTTCTTTATTCTTGGGCGTCTAAGCTTATGTACATAAGTTATGACCGCTATTGCACAAACGACAATAAACGTCATTGCATTCGCGGGAATTTGTAAGTTAAAGTCGCTAAAAGAGTGAATCAAAATCGCCAAAATCGCCATTGAAGCCCCTATTCCGATTCCACTTCTATAGTATGAGTGCTTTTCTCTCAGAGCTCGAACAGCCAAATAAAGGGACAAAGAGACAAAGGCTAACAACGGAAGGCTTCCTATCAGACCGAACTCAACCCAGAACTGAATGTAATCGTTGTGAGCATGTTTAAAATACCCGCCAAAATCAGGTCCCGCATGACTTATAAAAACAACTTCAAAGCTACCCGCACCATGGCCAGTAAATGCTTTTTCTTGAGCCAGCGGAATAGAGCTATTGAAGGCCATACCTCTTAAGTCATTAATGTCAAACACCAGCTGTCCTGAATTTTGAGAAATACTTACCTCTGTATTTACTAAACGGTCTTTTAAGCGCTCCAATCCAAAATACTGACTAATAATTAAGACATCTATCACAATAAAACTAAGTAGAATGGCAAGGTTTCTTTTACGGTGCTTTTTAAACGTCAATATAAATAGAAAACCTACTAGCACCAGACTGACAACAAAAGCGGTATTTCCCATTCTTGACTGAGACATCACCAAGCCAATCACCATAATAATAATGGCTAGGCGAACCAAAACCTTATTACTTAAAAGCAACTCAAAAGCCCCTCTCCAAGTAAGGTCCTTGCCCTCTCTATAAGCCAACATATAGCCAATACTCAGTGCAATTGTCATTTCCAAGTACCCAGCCAAATGGTTTCTGTTGACATAGGTACCTGTCGCTTTATCTAGATAGTGTTCTTTTGGAATTCCAAATAACCACTCAATACCTGACAGAACCATAGACGCTCCCCAGAAGGCCTGAAAAGTCCCGCTGATGATTAACGTGATGATGAGAAGGTTTAATCGCTTCCTGGTATTGAAAACAACCACGATCATTAAGAACAACAGGGCATAAGAAGCCCCCAACATCAAATACTTGAAAGTCGCTCCGGGGTTAGCGCTTAATCCAAACAGCCACTGAAAAGCTACCCATATCTGACTAAAAACCAAGAGACCAAACATAAACAAAGCGGGCCTTAAGGATTCATTCTTTAAGGGGTTAGAGCGAAAAACTAAACCAACGCCCCAAATTAGACCGGCAAAACTAATTAATATAATCAAAAAAGCAGCAGACCAATCACGATTACTTCCAAGGGGAATGGGCGCCCAAAAGATTAAAAACAAAATAAAAAATATAATGAACCGATCAAGATAGGCGTGTTTGTTTTCTGCTAGAGTTTTCATAGTATTTTGTTTTTGTGAATTAAATGAATTTTGGTTAATACTTTCAACCGCTCACCGTAGACTCATCTTCAATCAATTAGATATCTCTAATTAATCTCGATGGTTATACCGGGCACTTAACTGTCTACTCACCCTATAAAGCATACTAAAACCGCTTTATCACAGCCAAAACACTTCTTGTATTTATAGCGCTGATTCATATATTACGCCATTTTTCAATGCATGACAGAACCTAAACGAGTATTCCTATCAGCATGGCACACTCAA
>DBOI01000071.1:2753-3047 GCA_002299245.1 Hydrogenovibrio sp. UBA650 | reverse complement strand
AACCAATCCGATCCTCTACCACTTGCCTGAGAAGCTTGGGCTAGTCGGTAATATTATCGACTCTCCCGGTGTTAGAGAGTTCACACCTACTTCATGTAGCCTTAAAGAATTGGAACAGGCCTACCCTGACTTTGACGAATTCTTAGGCCATTGCAAATTCCACAACTGCACTCACAGCAATGAACCCAGTTGTGCAATTAAACAGGCCTTGGAAAATGAAGCAATATACCCCTCAAGATATCAGAGTTTTCAAAGACTCCGCGAAGAGTTTGCCAATAAAGATAGCTAATCAAG
>DBOI01000071.1:0-2424 GCA_002299245.1 Hydrogenovibrio sp. UBA650 | reverse complement strand
AAGATAGCTAATCAAGCTAGACCGAAGCTAGCCAAACTGAACCAACATAGAGCATTCCTGTGGTTCCAAATATGACGACTATCCAGAACAACAGTATCCAAGCGATATGAAATGACTTTCTTATCAGTTTTAACACCACCCAACTGATAGCGGTCAACACCAAAGAAACCAGAAATAATCGAACAAATAGCATTAAAAAACCTACCAAGAAAATTGACTAAATGAAGTCTAACACTTCTAAACCCATTTTTATCAAAATAATACTAATTGCCAAGCCTTAGTTACTCTAAAGCCAATCACTCAATCAACGGCTTATACGAGTTTTTTTAATCGCTTTTATTAAGGTTAGTTTCTTCAAAAAATAACCTTAATAAAAACTATTATCAGGTGCTCAAGATTTGCCCAAAAAATACAGTTTTACTCAACTTTATAACCTTGTAAGACAAGGCTTTTTTTATTGTAATGGAGCTGGGGGAAAAGTAATCAACAAACAAAAAAACACCCCCTAATTGGTCACAATCTTTAGGAGATAAAAAATGAAAAAATTACTCATTTCACTAACGGCAGCAGGTCTGCTTTCAATGGGGTCAATTGCGCAGGCCGGCGATGCTGCAGCTGGTCAAGCTGCGTATGCTAGTTGTATTGGTTGTCACGGTGCCGCTGGTGAAGGTGGCGTTGGACCTAAACTAGCAAGTGTTGCACCTGCTGAAACCGTTGATAAGTTAAAAAAATATAAAGCTGGTGAGCAAGTTGGTCCTATGACTTCAATGATGGCTCCAATGGCGGCAGGTCTATCTGATGCTGACATTGAGAACATTGCAGCTTACGTCTCTGGCCTGTAATTTTTTGATATTCAATCATTAGTAAAAAAGCCGCCTTTGATACCTTATCACTGGCGGTTTTTTATTTCTTAAGGCCTGCCATTTACATTCAACAACAATCGGCTATGCTATTGAATTATATAGAAGAGCTTAATATTCAAAGCAAACAGAATCATGCCAAAAAAACAGGGTATTAATACAATTAATACCTTATAATATCGCCTCCAAAAAATTCTTACCGGGAACCAACATGAGCGACAAGTCCTTAGCAAAAGACAAAATTAGAATCCTGCTTTTAGAGGGCGTCAGTCCAAAAGCACTCGATGTGTTTAAAGATCAGGGATATACCAATATCGAATACATCAAAGGCTCTCTTTCTGGCGATGAGCTAAAAGAGAAGATCAAAGATGCTCACTTTGTCGGAATTCGTTCACGTACCAATTTAACTGAAGAAGTTTTTGATGCCGCGGAAAAACTTGTTGCGGTTGGCTGTTTCTGTATCGGAACTAACCAGGTTGAACTTAATTACGCCCGTAAAAAAGGGATCCCTGTTTTTAATGCCCCCTTCTCCAACACTCGCTCTGTTGCTGAATTGGTGATTGGCGAAATCCTATTATTGCTAAGAAATATTCCTGCGAAGAGTACAAAGGCTCATCGAGGTGAATGGGATAAATCTGCCATAGGATCAGTTGAAGCTCGTGGAAAAACGCTAGGCATTATTGGCTATGGTCACATTGGCACACAGTCTGGCCTAATGGCCGAGGCGCTGGGTATGAAGGTTAAGTTTTACGATGTCGTGACCAAGCTTCCTCTAGGTAATGCTGAACAGGTCAGAACAATGGAAGAACTATTGAAAACTTCTGATGTGATCTCTCTGCATGTTCCTGAAACCCCGCAGACTAAAAACATGATGAGCGCAGAGCAGTTCGCCATGATGAAAAAAGGCAGTATATTTATTAATGCCGCTCGAGGAACTGTAGTCGATATTGACGATTTGGCAGATGCGCTAAAATCAGAACACATAGCCGGCGCCGCTGTGGATGTGTTCCCGATTGAGCCGAAATCAAATATGGAAGAGTTTCAAACGCCACTACGTGGGATCGATAACGTTATTCTGACGCCGCATATTGGTGGTAGTACCGAAGAAGCTCAGGTGAACATTGGTCAGGAAGTTGCCGAGAAGTTAGTTAAGTACTCTGACAACGGTACCACCCTGTCAGCGAAAAACTTCCCAGAGGTTGCCCTGCCAGAACACCACGGTCGCAGTCGTTTACTGCATATTCACGAGAATATCCCTGGAATTCTTAATAAGATCAATATGTGCTTTGCGGATAATGAGATTAATATCGCAGCTCAGTACCTGCAAACAGATGACCAAGTAGGTTATGTTGTTATTGATGTCGATGCTAAGGACCGCGAAGTCGGTATGCAGAATCTGAAGAATATTCCTGGTACGATTAGAACTCGAATTCTTCACTAACAGGCTTAGATCAACTTCACTAAAAGGCTTCTAACAAGAAGCCTTTTTGTTTTTATTCTCAACAACTTAGCCTGCTTTAATAGTGATCGCATGCTATAATGAAAAATTCTGATTTACTCATAG
>DBOI01000062.1 GCA_002299245.1 Hydrogenovibrio sp. UBA650 | reverse complement strand
TGCAGCTGCTTCAGGTAAAGGAAAATCTACTCTATCCAGCTATTTTTCTAGCCTAGATTCAACACTACTTTCTGATGAAGTCATCTCCTTAAATAAGAATTTTGAACCTATTCAGATCAAACTGCCAATAACATTAAAGCCGGGAAGTTGGAATTTGGCTAATGATCTTAAAGAACATCCGACTGAATGGCAGCGACCTGATGGACGGAAATTAAAGTATTATTCACCTCAGTGGAGACTTTTTCAGCCTGGACTTAAACCGGTTTTAATTCTGCCGAATTATGACCCCAATACTGAAGCATCAATTTTGAACATTGGTCCATGCAACGCACTCAAGCATCTCGCCTTAAGTGGCTACGAGCTACTTGAAGAAGACAAAGAGGAGGCAATTCAAAATCTATTAAGATGGTTGAATGAAATTCCTAAATATCAAATTACTTACCAAGATCGCAGTGATGTACCGGAGATGATTTCAGGAGTCCTTAATGAAGCAGCCTATTGAAATAGCAAAAAACCTCTGCTTGTTATTAGCTAAAAAACCCACGCCAACTCGAATGAAACCGGAAGATTGGGATGATGTTTATGAAATCGCATCTTCTCAATGGTTGATTGGCTCACTTGGTTTAGCGATCCAAAGCTTACCTGATGATAAAAAACCTCCTCAAGAGCAACTTGTTAATATCACTCAAGAAGTCTTGAGTTTTCAAATTCAAAGAGAAAAAGATCTAGCTGAGAATATTGCCCTGCTCAACAGTGAACTATCAGAATACGGGCCATTACTTTGGGTAAAAGGCGCAGATGATTTATTACAGGGAGTGTCAAACCCTCCAGGAAATCGTTGGATGATGGATATTGATGTTGTTATTCCTGAAAACAAAATAAAGCAGGCCTGGAAAAAATTAATCGACTCGAACTATCACATTCATGAGTCTGAAAACCCAGATGAGAATTTTTCTTGGGAATCTCCGTTCTGGCACCATGCTCCAACCGTAGTTCGAAATGGTGACAATATCGCAGCAGAAGTCCATAGATACATATTTCGATACAATACTAGAGACTTTTTTCCAGAAGATGTTTTTTTGCAAAATTCAAAAACAGTTACTGATAAAAATGGCAATCGATGCTTAGTTTTAGAGGCTCTTCCCCTGATCGAGCATCGAATATTACATATGCTTACAGAATTGCACGGAATAAAAGAGAAAAGCTTCAATCTAAGAGACGCGTTTCATTTGTTTCTTTATATTCAGAAGCACAGAAATGAAATTGACTGGAGTCTAATCCAAACAAAACTCATAGAATTCAAATATGAAAAAGAGCTCCGACGAGCAGTGTTTCTTCTTGGTTTTTTATTTGATGAGAAAACGCCTCTATATAATGAACACTGTTCAATCGGTCAGGCTTATGTAAATTCTATTAATAAAACACATCGAGCTAGCCTGCTAAGCTATAGCGGAGCAATTGGACTAATCATTTTAGGAGCGGTTCAAAGCTTTTTCTCCCCACAATTAGTGGCCCACTCTTATCAAAAACAACCATCTAGTATCATAGAGTGGGTGAAAGCATATGCATATCGAGTATATAAGGCTATTAGGGTATTAACATCTTTCAAAAGGTTAAGAGTGTACTTTAGAGTTCATTCGGGAAAGAACTGGTAATAAATGAAGGTCGAAAACGATATATTTTTACATTCTCTCCAACATACCTAGAATGACTTTCGCAGAATGAGTTGCGGCTTGTTCTAGATACTGTTCAAAAGTTTTTGCGTTCTCTTTACCGGCAATATCAGACAGTGAGCGAATAATCACAAACGGTTTTTCAAAGGTATGGCAAGCCTGAGCTACGGCGGCGGCCTCCATTTCACAGGCGATCATTTCAGGGAAATTATTGCGAGTATTAGTGACGTCTTCAGCTTGATGCATAAAGCGATCTCCGGTGGCAATTAAGCCATGCATATGAACCACTTCTCCAAGCTCTTCAATGCTGTTCTGGGCTGCTTTTACCAAACTTTCGTCCGGTAAAAAACAGGCCGGCATGCCTGGCACCTGTCCTATATCGTAACCAAATGGCGTCACATCCACATCGTGGTGACAGACTGAACTGCTAATGACAATGTCTCCTACATTTAGATCAGTGTGAAAACCGCCGGCAGAACCAGTGTTGATGACGTAATCCGGATTGTAGTGTTTGAGTAGGATAGCCGTACTAATGGCTGCATTGACCTTACCAATTCCGGAACGCAGAAGCACAACCTTAGTACCATTTATGCTTCCAGAGTAATATTCGTATCCAGCGTGTTCTTCGGTGGACTGGCCTGTCATATTGCTGCGCAGCAGTTTGACCTCTTCTTCCATGGCTCCAATAATGGCAATTTTCATCTGTGTTTAAACCTCGTTACCCAGAGAACGAAGTACCTCAGCACTCATTTTTAGATCTTCATTTTTATTGATTCCGATACCAGAATCGATAATTTTCTTTGCTATTTCCTGCGCATCTTCTAACGAATGCATCGTGTAAGTTCCACACTGATATTCGTTCAATTCAGGAATGTCTTCCATTTTTTCTACCGCAAGCACATCTTTCATTGCCGCCATCCATGCCTCGGCAACTTGATCTTCAGCCGGTGTACCCAGCAAACTCATATAAAAACCCGTTCGACATCCCATTGGGGAAATATCAATAATCTCTACGTCAACACTGTTTAAATGATTTCGCATAAATCCTGCAAACAGATGCTCTAGGGTATGAATCCCTTTGGCTCCCATCATGTCATGATTTGGTTTATTAAAGCGCAGGTCAAATACAGTAATGGTATCTCCTGACGGCGAGGTCATAGTCTTAGCAATTCGCACAGCAGGAGCGTTCATAATGGTGTGGTCAACGGTAAAGCTGTCTAGTAAAGGCATAATGAATTCCTTAGTTATTGGTTGTTGAACTGGTTGTTTTCAGAGTTGATCTCTTTTTGAATTCGCCAGCCGTTATCAGTATTAATAAATAGGTAGTCTTTGTGAAATTCCAAGGTGTCACCAGAATTAAATTCCGGCATTGATATCTTAAGCATCGTGACTTGCATGCCCTTGGTAAACTTGTCCATTGCATCGAGATTGGTATCGCTCATAAGCTTATCTGCATATTCGGCCAGAGAGCTTTGCGCAGTGGCAGATAGCGTTAATTCGGCGACATAATGATTGTCTCGTTGCTTATAACCATTTTGTTTGACAACCTTTTCTACTTTAAACAGGCCTTTGTATTCGTTATTAAAATAATCGGCCGCCATGGTTTGAATTTGACTATCAGAAGGTTGGTTTTTAGAGCAACCAGCCATGGTTATCATGCCTAGAAGCAGTGTGAGAGACAGCAGTAAATATCGAGAAATCGTCAATTGATTAATCATTTAGTATTCCGAAAAATTGATCTGAAACTTGACTTCAAAGCATACCACAAAGGCTGTTAATGAGGTTGGCAAAGGATGAGGTTTGTTAACGGTAAGTGAACTCATCGATTAAGCGATCAATAAACTGCAACTTGTTACGGACAACATCGGTCAAGATAAAGGGGTAGGCATCATTTAAGCCCATACTGCGGTTTAAGGCGTTCATAGTTTGCGCCACTCTCGCCCATTCTGAATACCAGTCTTCAAAGTCATTGGTTTTTGGTTCATATGAGCTGATGCCATAACTCACTGCGGTCTCAAGGGTGTCTACTATGTGAAGATAATGTGCCCAGGTTTCAGCCCAGTCTTCATACGGGTGGCTACTGGCGTACTCGGTAATATAGAGGTGGCTTCTGAATTTAGGCGGTTCCTGTTGGTAATACTGTTCAAGGGCTTCAGCATAATCTCTGGTTTCATCACCAAATAGTTCTCTAAATGCGTTAAGCTGTTTTCGGTTTTGAATGACGATGTTCCAGTAATAGTGGCCAATTTCATGCCTGAAGTGACCCAACAGAGTACGATAGTGTTCACCCATCTCCTCTTTCATGGCGTGTAAAAAACCTTCATCGGCTTCCATGGCGTTTAAGGTAATGACTCCGTCGCAGTGGCCTGAAAGAACATGTTCGATTTCAACTGCCGGATTACTGCGCTTATCTTCCAAAAAGTCAAAGGCCAGACCATTAGTTTTTTGATGATAGTTTTCTATTGGTAGGTGCAAATTAAGTAAAGTGGTAAACAGCTGGCGCTTGGCCATTTCAAGTGAACGCCAGCGTTTACGATTCTTTTCAGCCGATTGGTCCGGTATG
>DBOI01000012.1:4946-6873 GCA_002299245.1 Hydrogenovibrio sp. UBA650 | reverse complement strand
TAATTTAAAGCTGCACAAGGGCCATTCCTACAAACAAAAGATGGGAAGGTACCATGAAAATATCAGATCAGAACCTGAGCTTCTCGGCAGAGCATTTTGCGCAAGCCAGAACTCATAGAGAACGCGTGCATGAGACTTATCAAAATGGTCAACTTGCATCTCGAGAAACCCAAATAGAAAGTATTGGTTTTAAAAGCCACCAGTTAATCAACCGAAGTCAGTCAGCTCTATCACAGACTGTCTTGAACCTACAAAATAATCCACTCAGAGAAGACTTGCTTTTGGCAAATCAACAGGCCGTCAATCAAAATCAAATTGACAGTACCGCTGCCCTGTCTGATCAAATCAAGTTACCTGGAGAATTGATAAAAATGATTGAAGCCATTGAAGCCGTTATGGAGCGTTTGACAGGAAAGCCATTCCGTTTAGACGTGTTTGGCTACACACCAGAAGATAGGCCTGTAGAAAATCGGCAAGATACCGTTGCATGGAATCCACTAAATCTAGCACAGCAATCAGCGCAATTTAATATAGAAGAAGCCATGTCCGCTAACACAATACAAGGGGAACGCTGGACACTTAATACTAGCCATTATGAGGAGGAGTATTCCGACTTTAACGCTCAAGGCCATGTCCAGACCGAAGATGGTCGTAGCATAGCATTTGATTTTAATGCTCAAATGCATCGGCAATTTGCCAGTCAAATATCTATCGAAAGAGTCGAAGGTCTGGTTGTAAAAGACCCGCTTGTGGTTAACTTTGGTGGTTCACCTGCATCATTGACTATCGACAAAGTTGAGTTCGATATTGACAGTGATGGCGAAAAAGATCGGATCTCTTTTGTTAATCCTGGTTCTGGTTTTTTGGCTTACGACAAAAATGGTGACGGAACTATCAATAATGGAACTGAACTGTTTGGAGCCAAAACCGGTGATGGTTTTACTGAACTAAGTCAGTACGACAGTGATGGCAATGGTTGGATTGACGAAAATGATCCAATATTTTCTCAACTACAGATCTGGCACAAAGATGCCAATGGTTTTGAACAACTTCAAGGACTGCTAGAACTGAATATTGGTGCGATTGCCCTGAAAAATATCGAAACACCTTTTGCACTTAAAGATCAAAACAATGATCAGCATGGCCAAGTTGTATCTTCTGGCATATTTTTACATGAAACCGGTCAGGCCGGTTCTGTTCAACAGATTGACCTAGTTGTTTGAGGAACTAATGATTAAAGCTAACCATATTTAATCAACCTTCCCTCAATCTCCTTTTTAAACTCAGGTCCTTGGCAGTCTCGCAACCGCGAAACTGCCTTTTTTAAACCTCTTCAAAAATAACTAAAAGTAACTACTACTCTTTAATTTTGTAAAAGTTGAATGATTTTGAAAGTTATTCTTACTTACAAGGTCATAGTATACGCAATTATGCAACCAAACTGACCATTTATGGAGATAGAAACATGAAAAAATCATTTTTATTCAGCTTAATAACCGCCTTAGTATTCAGCTTTGCTTCAATCAGCAGTTTTGCTGCCGATAAAAAACCACTCAAAGGCGAAAAACTTGTAGTCACAATCAAAAGCGCTGATGTTTTTGAAGCGGGCATGGGGCTTTCACTTGCCACCAGTGCCGCAAAAAAAGGCGCAAAAGTAACTGTTGTTATTGGGGCGGGTGCATCAGCTTACCCAATGAAAAAAGGCGGACAGCCTATCTTTGCGGCTAAAAAGAAAACCCCTCGTGAAATGCTAACTGAATTAGTCAATAAAGGCGCGACAGTTTATCTTTGCTCTACCTGTGCTGAGTTCCACAAGTTGGAAGAAAAAGATCTGATTGACGGTGTGCAAATTGTTAAGTCAATTAAGATTTGGGATCGTCTTTTTGAAGAAGGTGCTCGCTCAATGACTTACTAAAAAATACAGGCC
>DBOI01000012.1:0-4592 GCA_002299245.1 Hydrogenovibrio sp. UBA650 | reverse complement strand
TCCAGTTGGCAATACCAGCTTGGTCATTGCCAACTTTGAGATTGATAACTATTAGCATTTTCCTGATTTTCAGCCCCTTTTATCTATATAATTGTTTCTCGTCATGTTTATTGGCAATCTAATCGATGTAAACTAACTTAGATACAGTAAAAAAGACTCTCAACTCCAGCCAGAAAATAAGATAAAAATGGATACCAATTCTAACGACAACACCGGTTTAGTATTTGATGTAAAAAAAGTCACCAAAACCTATCAAATGGGAGAGGTCAAAGTTCACGCCTTAAGGGGTGTTGATCTTCAGTTATTTGAAGGTGAACTGGCTGTGTTTCTAGGTGCTTCTGGCAGTGGTAAATCTACCCTGCTAAATATTCTTGGTGGCTTGGACACCCCTTCTGATGGTGAGGTTTACTACAAGAACCAACATCTAAAAAACCAGGATATGATTGAACTGAGTCATGCCGATGAATCTGAATTAACCGACTACCGCCGTTACAACGTCGGTTTTGTGTTTCAGTTTTATAACTTGATTCCAAGTCTGACAGCCAAAGAAAATGTCGCCATTGTGACAGAAATCGCTAAAAACCCTATGGATCCAGAAGAGGCCCTAAAAATCGTAGGCCTGGAAAAACGAATCGATCATTTTCCAGCTCAGCTTTCCGGTGGAGAGCAACAACGTGTTGCCATCGCTCGAGCTATTGCGAAAAGGCCGGATGTGTTGCTGTGCGATGAACCTACTGGTGCATTAGATTCAGAGACCGGAATTAAGGTTCTAGAAGCACTGCAAGAGGTCAATGAAAAACTGGGGACAACCACCGCTGTTATTACCCACAACGCCGATATTGCCTCCATGGCAGACCGAGTAATTCACGTTTCAGATGGTCATATTACCGAAGTAATCGTTAATGAAACCAAGCTTTCACCAAGTGAATTGCGCTGGTAATGATTTTTACAGGCCTGTAAATAATGAATGCAATTGACATAAAACTCTGGCGAGCACTCTGGAAAATGCGCGTCCAGGCCCTGGCAATTTCAATGGTGATTGTCAGTGGTGTTGCCATATTCATTATGTCTCTGAGCACCTATGACTCACTTTATCAAACCCGCGAAAACTACTATGTAAACAACCAGTTTGCCGATATTTTTGCCACACTCAAACGCGCGCCCAACAGTTTGGAAAAGCGCATTGAAGCCATTGAGGGCGTCGATCGAGTTGAGTCCAGAGTGGTCACCTATGTAAATATCGACATCGAAGGTTATCCCGACCCCGCCAGTGCACATATTATTTCAGTACCAGATAAAGGCCCCAGTAAACTCAACCACCTGTATTTGGAATCGGGACGGCTCATCGATTCAAGCCGTGACGATGAAGTTCTAGTCAGCGTTAATTTTGCCAAGGCCCACAGGCTACAACTTGGCGATAAAATCAGCGCGATTATCAACGGTCACAAAAAACAGCTGACCCTTGTTGGTACAGTGCAGTCCCCTGAATATATTTTCCAGATCGCTCCGGGTGCCGTCTTCCCTGACTATAAAAGTTATGGGGTTATGTGGATGGCGCGAACCCCATTATCAAGTGCCTACGACATGTTCGGGGCTTTTAATGACGTGGTTTTAACCATCCAGGATGGTTACGATGCTCAGGACATAATCAACGAGATGGACGAGCTGCTCAGTCCCTATGGGGGAGTCGGTGCTTTTCATAGAAAAGACCAGCTCTCTAACCGTTTTGTAGAAGATGAGCTCCGCCAGTTGGCGAATATGGCCACCCAGTTTCCAGTTATTTTCTTTGCTGTAGCTGCTTTTCTACTCAATGTTGTGATCAGTCGATTGATTGCGCTCGAACGCGAGCAGATAGCGACGTTGAAAGCCTTTGGCTATAACAACTTTGCAATTGGCTTGCACTACACCAAACTGGTGATGGTGATCGTAAGTATTGGCGCTGTTATTGGAATTCTAATCGGTGTCAAGCTTGGTCAGGCACTGGGTAGTGTTTATCAGGATCTGTACAGTTTCCCATTTTTTAATTACTTGCTTGATCCCTTGGTATTGGCATCCTCTGTGATTATTAGTTACCTGGTTGCTTTTTTAGGTACTATATTCGCCGTCTCTAAAGCGGTAAAGCTCGCTCCTTCGGAAGGTATGAGGCCTGAAGTACCCGCGATTTATCGACAAACTTTGATTGAAAAACTCGGCCTGCAAGAACGGTTTTCACAACCGACTCGAATGATTTTTAGGCAGATTGAACGCAAGCCTTTAAAGTCATTCCTGACCACCATAGGTATTAGTTTTGCCTGCGGCATTATGATGGTCAGCGGTTTCCAAGGTGGCTCAATTGGTGAAATGATTCATGTTCAATACAATCTCAGCCAACGTGAAGATGCGACGATTTACTTTGCTGAACCCACCAATAACAATTCACTAAACTCTCTCAGATCAATACCCGGCATCGAATACGCCGAAAGCTTTCGCATGATTAATGCAAACCTCAAATTTGAGCATCGAAGTTATCGAATGGGTATAAATGGCGTACCAGAAAAAAGTCACATCTCGCACATTTTAGATACCAACCTTCAACGTATAAACATTGAAAAAGAAGGCGTTGTACTGACTGATTACCTGGCTGACATTCTCAAGGTCAAAACCGGTGATATTTTGACAATTGAGGTTCTAGAAGCAAACCGCCCGACTATAGAAGTTCCGGTTGTTGGAATTGCCAAACAGTATTTGGGCATTAACGCCTATATGCCCAGAGCCTATTTGAACAGAGTTCTCAAAGAAGGCAATGTGATCTCTGGAGCCTATCTGAAAGTAGATGAAATCCACGAAAAATCAGTTTACCGACAGCTTAAAGGCATGCCACAGACAGCTGGAGTAGTCACTACAAAATCCTCTGTTGCAGGTTTTATGGACACCATTGAAAACACCATTCTGCTATTCAGTTTAATCTCGAGTTTTCTCGCCGCAACGATTGCCTTTGGCGTAATCTACAACAGCTTACAAATCTCACTTTCCGAACGAAGTCGCGAACTGGCCAGCTTACGAGTGCTTGGCTTTCATAAATCAGAAATCGCCTATATTCTATTGGGAGAACAGGGGCTGCTTACCCTGTTTGCCATTCCAATAGGATTTGTTTTCGGCTATTGGATGAGTTCATATATTGCCATGACTTCAGCAAGTGATCTTTATCGTTTGCCGCTGGTACTGCAAACTGATGTCTATGCACTCGCCGCCACAATCGTTATTCTCTCTTCAATCATATCGGCCATGATGCTCTGGCGAAAGATGACCAGACTTGATATGGTAGCCGTACTTAAAGCTAAGGAGTAAAAATGAACTTCCCCTTAAAAAAGCATCCAGGTATTATCATCACGGCAATTGTCATCGCACTTTTGCTTGCCTGGGGTTTTCAGCCAAAAGAAGTTCAGGTAGAGACCATTCAACCGAAGCAGGCGCCCTTAACCGTCAGTATTCAAGAGGATGGACGCACACGAATTATTGACCGCTACCCTATCTCAGCACCTGTTAACGGCATGACCTGTCGAATGCACCTTAAGGTTGGTACTGAAGTAAAACAGGATGAAATCCTGTTAGAGATTCGTCCGCTGCCGTCTGCTATTCTCGATTCACGCAGCCGGGCTCAAGCACAGCAAAGTGTTTCTGCTGCTCAAGCATCGCTTCAGGCTGCCAAACAACAACAGGCGGCGCTTCAGGCAACAGCACTCCAGGCTGAACTTGAAGTAAAGCGCTTTCAACCTATGCTTTCCAAGGGGTTGATTTCAAAAGATGTTTTCGACAAAGCTCAAACTCAATCTCAAGCTGCCAATGCCAACCTTAAAACCGCAGAATACCAGGTAAAAGTCGCGGAACACGAACTTGAAGCGGCACAGGTGATGCTGAAATATTCCTCTGGAGAAACCGGTTCTGAACAGCTTGAATTGGTTAAAGTTAAATCGCCAATTGATGGCAGAATCCTCAAAGTTAACCGCCAGTGTGATGGCCCGGTCAGTGTCGGTGAATCCATGTTAGAAATTGGTGATCCAAAGCAGCTCGAAATTGAGGTGGATGTGCTCTCTGCCGATGCGGTTAAAATCAAACCAGGTATGAAAGTCCTGTTTGACCGCTGGGGTGGCGACAAACCTCTAGAAGGTGAAGTGCGCCTGATTGAACCTGTAGGCTTCACAAAAGTCTCGGCATTAGGTGTAGAAGAACAACGTGTCTGGGTGATTGCCGACTTTACCTCTGCGCCAGAACTATGGCAGAGGCTAGGCGATGCCTACCGTGTAGAGGCCGAGTTTGTACTCTGGCACGAAGAGGAGGTGTTGCAAATACCTTCCAGTGCGGCATTCCGCTATCAAGGTGGCTGGGCAGTATTTACTGATGAGAATGGCACAGCCAAACGCAAAACAATTGAGATTGGTAAACGCAATGGTTTGCAGATACAAGTTTTATCAGGCCTGTCGGAAACTGACTCGGTAATCAATAATCCAAATGAAACCGTTGAAGACGGCGTGAAAATCAATTCTGGCAAATGACGCCCATAATCGATACATAAAAACTACTTTCTTTAGCCCGTGATCCTTATTGATTACAAT